>NZ_JBFOCS010000080.1:0-36630 GCF_040907905.1 Aeromonas sp. s13
GGCTGGTATCGCGGCCAGAGCTCGGTCGATCTCATTCGCGATTACCGCCATCAGTCCCAGCAAGTGGCTGATGAAGAGTTGCAACGGGCCCTGCTGGCATTGGCGCAGGGCGAGAGTGCCGAACAGGCGCTCAAGGCGATGGCCCATCGCCTCACCAACAAATTGATCCACGCGCCGACCCAGGCGTTGCGCCAGGCTGCCTCCCAGGGGGATCAGAGCGAGCTCTCCCGCTTGCGGCAGGCGCTGGGGTTGTCACAAGAGCCATAATTTTCGGGCAACCTGCCGGTTGTCCCGTCCTCCATTGAGAATGCAAGAGTTATGAATCCGTCACTGATCAGAAAGCTGGAAGGCCTCATCGAGCGCCACGAAGAAGTACAGGCCATGCTCGGCGAGCCGGATGTGGTCTCGGATCAGGATCGCTACCGCGCCCTGACCCGCGAATATGCCCAGCTGGAAGATATCGTTCACGCCTTCCAGCGTTACCGTCAGGCTCAGGATGATCTGGAGACCACCCAGATGATGCTGGAAGAGGACGATGCCGACCTGCGCGAGATGGCGCAGGAGGAGCTGCCGCTCGCCAAGGCCAATCTGGAGGCGCTGGAGCAGGAGCTGCAACTGATGTTGCTGCCCAAGGACCCCAAGGATGACAACAACTGCTATCTGGAGATCCGGGCCGGGGCCGGCGGTGACGAAGCTGCCATCTTCGCGGGCGACCTGTTCCGCATGTACTCCCGCTTTGCCGAGCGTCAGGGCTGGCGCGTCTCCATCGTCAGCTGCAATGACGGTGAATACGGTGGCTATAAGGAGGTGATCGCCAAGATCGACGGCGAGCGCGTCTATGGCCGTCTCAAGTTTGAATCCGGTGGTCACCGGGTACAGCGGGTGCCGGAGACCGAGTCTCAGGGCCGGGTGCACACCTCCGCCTGTACCGTCGCCGTGCTGCCGGAAGTGCCGGAAGCCGAGCAGATCGAGATCAATCCTTCCGACTTGAAGATCGATACCTTCCGCGCCTCCGGTGCCGGTGGTCAGCACGTCAACAAGACCGACTCGGCCATTCGTATCACCCACCTGCCGACCGGGCTGGTGGTGGAGTGTCAGGACGAGCGCTCCCAGCACAAGAACCGCGCCAAGGCGATGTCGGTTCTCTCAGCCCGCCTGCAAGCGGCCGAGGATGAGCGCCACCGCGCCGCCGAGCAGAGCACCCGCCGCAATCTGGTGGGCTCCGGCGACCGCTCAGAGCGCATTCGCACCTACAACTATCCGCAGGGCCGCCTCTCCGAGCACCGCATCAACCTGACCCTGTACCGCCTCTCCGAAATTTTGGAAGGGGATCTGGACTGCGTCATCACTCCGCTGGTGCAAGAGTATCAGGCCGATCAGCTCGCCTCGCTGGCCGAGAACAACTGATGCAAATGGTGATCCGGCAAGCTCGTATTAAGTGTTCTGCCCATAAGGTGGAGTGGCACTGATGCAGATCCAGCAGGCCCGCGCCCATATCATGACCGTGCTGGCTGGGGGAGAATCCCCCCGCGCCGACGCCGATGTACTGCTCTGCCATCTGCTCGGGTGTCGTCGCAGCTATCTGATGACCTGGCCCGAGCGTGAGCTGGATGCCGCTCAGCAGGTTACTCTGCAGGGGTGGCTGGCCCGTCGTCTCAATGGCGAACCCATCGCCCATCTGGTGGGCGAGCGGGAGTTCTGGTCGCTGCCCCTCAAGGTGAGTCCGGCGACCCTGATCCCGCGCCCCGATACCGAGGTGCTGGTGGAGCAGGCGCTGACCAGAATTCCGCAAGGGCCGTGCGCCGTGCTGGATCTCGGTACCGGCACAGGCGCCATCGCGCTGGCGCTCAAGTCCGAGCGGCCCGAGGTCGATGTGTGGGCGGTGGATCGGATGGCGGATGCCGCGGCACTTGCCCGCGAGAACAGCGCCGCGCTGGGGTTACCCATCGAGGTGCGCGATGGCAGCTGGTTCGAGCCCCTTGGCGAGCCGGATCGCGACAATACGCCACGTTTTGCGGTGATTGTCTCCAATCCCCCCTATATTGATGGCGCCGATCCCCATCTCGAGCAGGGTGATGTGCGCTTTGAGCCCCGCTCGGCGCTGGTTGCCGATGACGCCGGGCTGGCTGATATCCGCCACATCGTGGCCCATGCCCCCGCTTATCTGCTGCTTGACGGCTGGTTGCTGCTGGAGCATGGCTGGGATCAGGGGGAGGCGGTGCGTCAGTTGCTGCGTGATGGCGGCTACCGCGAGGTAGCCACGGTGCGTGATTACGGGGATAACGACAGGGTGACGCTGGGCCTCTGCCCGCTGCGCTGACGGTTCCTCACTGTTACACGGCGGGTTGCCTGTGCGCCCCCATGCAAGGATTGAATATGGTTTTTGTGCTCAAACACCTGCACCTCACCCTGATTGCCGGGGCCGTGCTGATGTTTATGCTCCGCTTCTACTGGGTACAGACCGCCACTGGCCGAGCCTATAGCGCGCCGGTGATGAAGGTCAGCGGCTGGCTCAACGGTCTGGTGGTGCTCTCCGGCGTATTGCTCTGCATGGTGCTGGATCTCAACCCGCTCAATAACGGAACGCCTTGGCTCAGCGAGAAGCTGATGGCCATTCTGGTGCTGGTATTTCTGGCGGCGATGGCGCTGCGGCTGGCCAAAAGCAATCTGGTGCGCTGGTGCTCCTTTCTGGGGGCGCTCGGCTGGATCTACTTTATTGCCAAGTTGGCAGTGCTCAAACAGACGAGTGTGTTCGGCTAAGGCATGAAGAGAATGTTACACATAGACGAATGGACCGATTTCGAAGCCCACGACATCACCGAGCTGGCGTTGTCAGTCAGCGACGAAATTTATGGCTCGGTCGAGGAGGGGATGCGCGAGTTGAGCCTGCTGGACGAGTGGCTGGACGAGCAGATCGAAGAGGGCACCTGCGACGAGGTGCGCCAGCAGTTGCTGCAGGGCTTCTACCACAGCCTCGGTTTTCATGGCGACTGGCAGGATTATTTCTCTGCCAACAACTGCGATCTCAATCAGGTGCTGGTTCAGCGCAAGGGGATCCCGGTCAGCCTCGGTATTCTCATCATCCAGCTGGGACGCAAGCTTGGGCTCGATGTGGAGGGGATCTGCTTCCCCGGTCACTTCCTGGTGAGCTTTGCCGGCGGCGAGGGGGAGGTCTATGTCGACCCTTTTACCGGCGACGAGCTGAGTCTGGCCCGCATCGAGCTGCTGCTGCGCGGTGCGCTGGGGGACTTGGCGACCCTGACCCCCGACTACCTGCAGCCCTCCGGCCAGTGGGAGATCATCGAACGGCTGCTCAACGTCAGCAAGGGTGCCCTGCTGCGGGAAGATCGTATGCCCGAGGCACTACGCTGCAGCGAGTTGTTGCTGCGGATGAAGCCGGGCGATCCGCTGGAGACGCGTGATCGCGGCTTTATCTACGAGCAGCTCGATTGCCCGCGCCAGGCCGCCGACGATTTTGAATATTTTATTGAACAATGCCCGGACGATCCGGTCGCCGATGTGCTGAAAGTACAGCTGGCCGCGCTGGATCTGAGCCCCAAGCCCCTCCATTAAGGGCGGCTTGAAACTGAAACAGAAGAATATCAAGGCCGCTGCGTCCGGTCGCAACGGATTAACTAGGCTTCAGGCCCTTTTATTAAGGATGTCTTAGATGGAACAGAAGAATATCAAGATCAACCAGATCGACGTTGCCAACGACAAACCGTTCGTGCTGTTTGGCGGCATGAACGTGCTGGAATCCCGCGACATGGCGATGGCGGTGTGCGAGAAGTACGTGGAAGTGACCAGCAAGCTGGGCATCCCGTTTGTGTTCAAGGCGAGCTGGGACAAGGCCAACCGCTCCTCCATCCACTCCTACCGCGGTCCGGGTCTGGAAGAGGGGATGAAGATTTTCCAGGAGCTGAAAGCGACCTTCGGCATGCCGGTCATCTCCGATCTGCACGAACCCCATCAGGCCAAGCCGGTCGCCGAGGTGGTTGACGTTATCCAGTTGCCCGCTTTCCTGGCACGCCAGACCGATCTGGTGGAAGCCATGGCCCGCACCGGCAACGTCATCAACATCAAGAAGCCGCAGTTCCTCAGCCCAAGCCAGATGAAGAACATCACCGACAAGTTCGAGGAGTGCGGCAACGACCAGCTGATCCTGTGCGAGCGCGGTGCCAACTTCGGCTACGACAACCTGGTGGTGGACATGCTGGGTCTGGGCGTGATGAAGAAGAGCACCGGTGGCTATCCGGTGATCTTTGACGTGACCCACTCCCTGCAGTGCCGTGATCCGCTGGGTGCCGCCTCCGGTGGCCGTCGCGAGCAGGTGACCGAGCTGGCGCGCGCCGGCATGGCGGTCGGTCTGGCCGGTCTCTTTATCGAATCACACCCGGATCCGAAGATTGCCCGTTGTGATGGCCCGAGCGCCCTGCCGCTGGAGAAGCTGGAAGGCTTCCTCAAACAGATGAAGGCCATCGATGACCTGATCAAGGGCTTCGAACCCCTCGATACCTCGGCCTGATCCCGACGCTGTCATGCCTGATAAAAATGCCCCGCAATGCGGGGCATTTTTATATCTGCCATATTTAGTTGAAGACTCAAATTAATCTGTGAGCAAACAATTATTGGTTGCTGTGGTGTTAATGGTGTTAATTTTGTTGTGTGATTGATGTCTCTTAATTGTTTTTTATTACATGTAAAGTGGTCACCGTAGTAATGCAGAAACAGCATGGATCGGGTGAGGTACGCAGATATCTCGTCCGGCTATCTGCATGTTTATTGCTGCCATAACAATGTGCAATTAAATTAACAGGACGTTAATAATGCGAAAGAAACTATTTAGCAGCCTCTATTTTCAAGTATTGCTCGCGATTACCCTCGGGGTATTTCTGGGGCATGTCTATCCAGAACTGGGCGCCGATATGAAGCCCCTCGGTGATGGCTTCGTCAAATTGATCAAGATGATCATCGCCCCCGTTATTTTCTGTACCGTGGTTACCGGCATTGCCGGGATGGAGAGCATGAAGGCGGTCGGCAAGACCGGCGCCATTGCTCTGCTCTACTTCGAGGTAGTCAGCACCATCGCCTTGATCATCGGGCTGTGCGTGGTCAACCTGCTGCAACCGGGTGCCGGTATGAACGTCGATCCGGCTGCGCTGGATGCCAGCGCCATCTCCGCCTATGCGGAGCAGGCCAAGTCCCAGGGCATTATCGCCTTTTTGCTGGATATTATTCCGGGCAGTGTGATCGGTGCCTTTGCCAGCGGTAATATCTTGCAGGTGTTACTGTTTGCGGTGCTGTTCGGCTTCTCCCTGCATCATATCGGTGAAAAGGGACAGGTTATTTTCGGCGTCATCGACAGTTTCTCCAAAGTCATATTTGGCATTATCAATATGATAATGAGACTGGCGCCGGTCGGTGCATTCGGGGCAATGGCATTTACCATCGGCAAATATGGAGTAGGTTCACTGGTACAGCTGGGCCAGCTTATTGCCTGCTTCTATCTCACCTGCCTCTTCTTTATCTTCATTGTGCTGGGCAGCATCGCTAAAGCCTCAGGTTTTAGCATCCTGCGTTTCATCTCCTACATTCGTGAGGAGTTGCTGATCGTGCTGGGGACCTCCTCTTCCGAGTCGGTACTGCCGCGGATGCTGGACAAGATGGAGAAGCTGGGTTGCCAGAAATCGGTGGTGGGGCTGGTCATTCCGACCGGGTACTCCTTTAACCTGGATGGCACCTCCATCTATCTGACCATGGCGGCGATTTTTATCGCCCAGGCTACCAATACGCCGCTGGATCTGTTCCAACAGATCACCCTGCTGGTGGTACTGCTGATCTCCTCGAAAGGGGCGGCGGGGGTAACTGGTAGTGGCTTTATCGTGCTGGCGGCGACTATTTCGGCGGTTGGCCATCTGCCACTGGCTGGTTTGGCGCTGATCCTGGGGATCGACCGTTTTATGTCCGAAGCGCGGGCGTTGACCAACCTGATCGGTAACGGGGTTGCCACCGTGGTGGTCGCCAAATACTGCAAGCAGCTGGACGAGAAGAAAATGGATGCAGTGCTCGGCGGCAAGGTCGGGCAACTGGAAGCGGACAGGGCGTAAGCGCTGTTTCCCCCGCACGGCCGCGTTGGCTGGTGCGGGGGCAATAAAAAAACGGCCAATCGGCCGTTTTTTTTGTGCCGATACAGCGAGTATCAGCTCTTCACTGCAGGGCGCTGATTACAGGCTCTGGGTGAAAGTACGGGTAACCACGTCACGCTGCTGTTCCGGGGTCAGGGCGTTGAAACGCACTGCGTAGCCAGATACACGGATGGTCAGCTGCGGGTACTTCTCCGGGTTTTCGATAGCATCTTCCAGAGTTTCGCGACGCAGCACGTTGACGTTCAGGTGCTGGCCACCTTCAACAGCAGGTTCAGCCTGAACCGGCAGTTCGCGGTATTCGAACTGACCCAGGTCAGCCAGTTGCACTTCTTGATCGGCAGCGAAAGCATCGCCTTTGACGCAGATGCAGCGAGCTTGTTGCTTCTCTTCGTCCAGAAGCCAGAAAGAGTTCAGCAGAGCGGTGTTGGCGGCCTGGGTGATTTGAATGCCTTTGATCATGGTATGACTCCTCAATGGGAACGCGAATCCAACTGTAAGGAAATTACCCTGATGTATTTAAGCTACCGTCGATGGCGATGACTTAAAGGGCCCTTGCCTTACACCTTTTCTTTGATGGGGTCATATATACCACGGTGGTAATATTACCAAAATTGATCTAGATCAAGAAAATCCGACAAAGCGCCATTTCAATGGGATTAAATTCTTGAGTTGAATCAAAAATAGGTCATTTTTCTGATTTTGTAAGATATCCGAATTATGCATCTTTTATCTCGTTAATCTAGTAATTTAACTACATCTTTTCGGCTTTTTCTGAGGTTAATTGAGGGGTTGGCTACACTCAGCAAAAAAAGCGAGGAGGGAGAGTGCCGGGTGAATAACGGGTGGCGAAAGTGGGCATGGCTCGCCCTGTTCTGTTGCTGGGCAAGCAGTGTTGCGGTGCGGGCCGAGACGGTGCGTATTGCCGTGGGCGAGTGGCCGCCCTATATCAGTGAGTCGTTGCCCAATCAGGGCTTTCTCTGTGAGGTGGTGCGCCAGGCCTTTGCCGAAGAGGGGCTCGATGTCAGCTTTCACTTCTATTCCTGGGCCGAGGCTTACCGACTGACTCTGGAGGGGCGCTATGTGGTCACCATGCCCTGGTTTCGCTCCCGCGAGCGGGAGCAGCTTTTCTATCTCTCCGCCTCGCTCGGCCATTTCACCACTCGCCTGATAACGTTGACTGGTACACCCGTGGTCAATTTGGGTGAGCTGAAACACGAGCCGGTCGGGGTGACCCGTGGCTATTTCTATGGCGATGGTTTTGCCGCCCGCCAAGCCGGGCTCACCCTCGAGTGGTCAGATTCCGATGAGGAGAGCATGGGCAAGCTGCTCGACGGGCGGATCCACTATCTGGTGATGGATGAGCAGGTGGCACAGACTCTGTTCCAGCAGGCACTCGTTCGTCATCCCCAATCGCTGTCACTGACCGGTGCCGCCGACCCCATCTGGTCGCAACCGGGATACCTGCTGATGCGCAAGGCCGATCCCGAGGCGCGCCGTCTGATGCTGCTGTTCAATAGCGGCCTGCGCAAGCTGGAGCGCTCGGGGCGCCTCGCCAGGCTCTGGAAAGCGTGAGCCACGGTTGCGTCTTGCGGGCTGGCCCCCTATCCTGAGCCCTTCGCCGTATCAAGTGAGGAGGCCGGGGTGCTGACCTGGAGTGATGTGATTGGCTCTGAGAAAGAGCAGGACTATTTCAAGAGTACGCTGGCAACTGTCAGAGCCGAGCGGGAAGCGGGCAAGGTGATCTACCCGCCAGCCACCGATGTGTTCAATGCCTTCAAGCTGACCGAGCTGGATCAGGTCAAGGTGGTGATCCTGGGGCAGGATCCCTACCACGGCCCCAATCAGGCGCACGGGCTCTGCTTCTCCGTTCTGCCCGGCGTGCGTACGCCTCCCTCACTGGTCAACATCTATAAAGAGATGCAGCGTGACCTGCCAGGTTTCGTCACACCCAACCACGGCTTTCTCGAATCCTGGGCCAAACAGGGGGTCCTGCTGCTCAACACTGTGCTGACGGTGCAGGCCGGTCAGGCCCATTCCCACGCCCATCTGGGATGGGAGACTTTTACCGATCGGGTCATCGAGCAGATCAATGCCAGTTGTCAGGGGGTGGTGTTCCTGCTGTGGGGGGCCCACGCCCAGAAGAAGGGACGTTTCATCGACCGCCAGCGCCACTATGTGCTGACCGCGCCGCACCCGAGCCCCCTCTCTGCCCACCGCGGTTTCATCGGTTGCGGTCACTTTAGCGAGACCAATCGCTTGCTGGAACAACAGGGCAAGAGTCCGATAGAGTGGAAATCTGTCTGCATTCCACTTGATTGAGTGCAAAGTTCGGGCGACAAATGACCGTATACTCAGGGACATAAGATTTATTCAGAGCCAAGGAGTGCCCATGTTATCCAGTCTGCACAAGGACCATCTCAACATCGCCCGACTTTTGGAGCTGCTCAAGCACAAGCTGGCAGCCATCCGTGCCGAAGAGCCCATCAGCTATTTTCTGGTGCGCGATGTCATCGACTACCTGCGGGAGGTCTCTGACAAGTACCACCATCCCAAGGAAGACCTCATCTATGACTACTACCTGAAATATCGGGTGGTGGAGGGTGAGGTCGCCAACCGCCTGCAGGAGGAGCACGTCAAGCTGCTGGAGGCCGGGGCCGATCTCAAGGAGATGGTGGAGATGATCCTGATGGATGCGGTGATCCCCCTCGATCAGTTCACTACCAAGCTGGAGCGCTTCGTGGAGCTGCAAGAGGCACACATGAACTATGAAGAGGGGGTGATCTTCCCCCATCTGCGTGACTCCCTGACCGAGGATGACTGGCGTCATCTGGAGCAAAACTGGCAGAACCGCGCCATTGGCGACCCCCTGTTCGGGGCTGAGGTGAGCCAGCACTTCCAGGCACTGGCCAAACGCCTCTCTTTGCCGCTCACGACCGGCTAAGACTAGCCCGTACCCGCAGCGTGGCAGGTATTGTATGAGTGCAACTTGAGTGAAAACAGAAAGGCCTCCATCCGGAGGCCTTTTGCATTATGGATGTTGCCATCCATTGCGCAGCCCAAGGATACACAACTGCTGGCAGTCACTCTCTTCAGAGAAGTTACTTATCGACTATCTGGCGTGACTGAGCAGGGTGGATGGGCAGGTGTGCAGGTATTGGTGGGGCGTCAGGCCGAACTCCTGTTTGAAGCGGGCGGCAAAGCGGCTGGGGGAGTCATAACCGCAGGCGAGGGCGACCTCCAGCGGGGTCAGGCCCTGTTGCAACAGGTTGAGGGCGTGGCTCATGCGCACCTGAGCCAGCAACTGGCGAAAGCTGCGACCTTCGGCGGCCAGCTTGCGCACCATGGAGGCGCGGCTCATGGAGAAGTGGGGGGCCACCGCCTCCAGGGTGTGGTCGATTCCGGGTTCCACCGCCAGGTAGCGTGCCAGCCGCTCTGCGAGGGTCATGGTGCTGGCGGGAAAGAGTAACCCGAGGGCGTTGGCGGCCCGCAGTTCGGCATAGAAGCCGCGCAGCAGTTCGGCCTGGGTCGCCTCGCTCAGTCCCCGTTCGGCCATGGTGCTGATGAGCTCAAAGCAGAAGGCGAGCCCGGGGGTGACCTTGACAGTGGGTTCCTCCAGATCGGCGTGGGAAGGGGCTGACTCGGCCAGCCATTCTGGTGGAGGCGGAGTGAGCAGCGTGATGGCGTGGGAGCGAAACTTGCCCTGCTCCGGCTGATTGACGAAGGTGAGCTGGTGGCCTGCCGGGATCAGCAGCCACCGCTCCCTGTCAAACGACAGACGTCGCTCGCGCCACCACAGTTGTTTGCTCCCCTGGGTGACCCAGATGAGGGTTGGGGCATAGATGAGCACCCGATGCAGGGGCTGCTGGCGGATCCCGAGATAGTGGCTCTGTTGCAGCAGGGGAGTGCTCATCCGGTTGGCTCCTAGGGGGTGACGAAGGTGGCGGTCAGGGTGGCTTTGCCGAGCGTCATGCTATTGAGCATGTAGCCTACCATAGCCGGCGGGGTATCAGCCTTTACCTCGAGATCATGGGGCAGGGCCCAGGCGGTGAACTGATAGCGGTGCATGCCGTGACCTGCGGGCGGGCAGGGGCCGCCGTAACCCTGGCTGCCAAAGTCGGTGCGGATCTCCAATCCCTGCTTGAGCTTGCCGGAGGCATTGCTGGCCAGTTCGCTCTGGGTGGCAGGCAGGTTAACCACCAGCCAGTGCCACCAACCGCTGCCGGTAGGGGCATCGGGGTCATAGGCGGTGATGGCAACACTCTTGGTGCCTGCCGGCAGATCCTGCCAGCTCAGCTGGGGCGAGTGGTTGTCGCCGCTGCAGCCAAAGCCGTTGAAGCTGAACTGTTTGTCCATCAACTGGCCTTCGTGAATGTCCGTGCTCTTCAGGGTCATGGCAAAGGCTGGCATGGCCGTCAGGCAGAGCAGTGGCAACAGGGCACTCTGTTTGAGCAATTTCATCGGGTGACTCCTCGTGTGGTAACGGGTTCACTTTAACGAGGGCAGGGTAGAATGTTATTGCAGAACGGCTCAATTTGAGGTCGATTGGTGAGTTAATTGAGCCTTTTGGTGGTTTTATGGCAAGAAGGTAAACGGCAGCCATAAAAAAACCGGCATCAGGGATGCCGGTTTTTTGTTTGACGATGAGAAATGCGGCTTAGCGCAGGATCATCTCGTCACGGCCCGGGCCGACGGAAACCATCGGAACCGGTACGCCGAGCAGCTCTTCGATACGCAGCACGTACTGCTGGGCCGCTTTGGGCAGCTCTTCGAAGGTGCGGCAGCCGGTGATGTCTTCGCTCCAGCTTTCCATCTGCTCGTAAACCGGCTTCAGGGCAGCGGTTTGCGGCCAAATCGGGTTCTCGGTGTGGGCACCTTCGTAAGCCACGCAGATCTTCAGATCCGGCAGACCGGTCAGGCAGTCCAGCTTGGTCAGGGCCACTTCGGTGGCGGCTTGCAGCTCGACACCGTTCTTGGTGGCGACGGCATCGAAGTAACCGACATCACGGGGACGGCCAGTGGTAGCGCCGAACTCGTTGGTGATCTTGCGGAACTCGTCCTGGTTCTCCATGGCGGTCAGCAGAGTGCCGGTACCGACAGAGGAGCTGAATGCCTTGGCCACAGCGATGACGCGCTCCGGGCGCAGACCCGGCAGACCGCCACCGATACCGGCGTAGGCGCCGGATACGTGGGAGGAGGTCACCCAGGGGTATTCGCCGTAGATCAGGTCACGGCCAGCGCCCAGTTGGGCTTCGAACAGCAGGGTCTTGCCTTCGGCCTGCAGCGCTTTGAGCGGCATGCTGACGTTGCAGACGGCGTCGATCCAGGGGGCAGAGACTTCCAGCAGCCAGTCGGCCATCTCCTGGGCAGTCTGGGTGAATTCGAAGGAGGGGTAGATAGCCTTCATCTGCGGCAGTTTCCAGTCCAGCATGAACTGGATGCGCTCGACCAGTACGTCCGGCTGTTTCAGCCAGCCGACCAGGATCGCTTTCTTCATCACGCGATCGCCGTAGGCAGGAGCGATGCCCTGACGGGTGGAGCCATAGGCGCCGTCACCCAGACGTTGCTCTTCCAGGGTATCTTCCAGTGCGTGCAGTGGCAGGCAGAGGGTTGCGCGGTCAGAGATGGCCAGCTTCGGAGTCACGCCGGAGGCTTTGACTTCCTCGAGCTCGACGGTCAGTTTCTCGGGGCTGATCACCATGCCCGGGCCGAGGACAACCAGGCAATCCGGGTTGAATACGCCACTCGGAACCTGGTGCAGCTTGAAGGTGCCAAGGTCGTTGACCACAGTGTGGCCAGCGTTGTTGCCGCCCTGGAAGCGAATGCTGGCGCCAGCTTGACCTGCCAGATAATCCACGATGCGGCCTTTGCCTTCATCACCCCAGTTAGCACCTACGACTACGATAGACGACATGACTCTTTCTCCTAAGACGTTAGGCGTCCATCCTAGGAGCCTGATGCGGATTAGAAAAATTAATTATCTTTATAATTCCGATAAGATAATCATATAATTATGGCCAATTAAGCGGCAAATTGCTCGATTTTGCCTGGCAAGCCCCGCACATCGCGGGTTGAGGGACTCTTATGCTGGATATTCACTGGCTGCAAACCTTTGTCACCCTGGCCCGATTGCAACATTTTGGTCAGACCGCCACCGAACTGCACATGACTCAGCCCAATGTCAGCCTGCATATCAAACGGCTGGAGCAGGCGACCCGGGTGCGACTGATCGAGCGCAGTCCGTTTCGCCTGACGCAGGCGGGGGAGCGGCTGCTGCAAAGCGCCGAGCGCACCATTGCCGAGCTGCAGCTCTGCCAGTCCGATCTCAATGCCCTCAACCAGCTCAGCCAGGGGACGCTGGCCATCGCCGCCAGCGACATCATCTCGCGCCTGCTGCTTATCCAGCCGTTCCAGCGCTTCAAACGGGAGTTTCCCGGCATCGACCTCACTCTGTTCAACACCACTTCGGATCAGGCGGCCGAGCTGGTCAAGGCGGGCAAGGCGGATCTGGGTTTTGTCATGGCGCAAAAGCGCAGCGAGCCGCTCTTCTATACCGAGCTGCAACAGGTGACCTGGTGTGCGCTGGGCCACGGCCTTGCCCGCTGGCAGGCGCGGGCGGTGGCGGGAGAGAGCGACCCCCTCGACGAGCCGACCCTGATCCTGCTCGGTCACGACACCCGCACCCGGGCGCTGATCGACCCGTCTCTGCCGCTGCTGGCCTTGCCCCCCTGCCGCATCATGGAGGTAGGCAGCGTCGACGCCCAGCTCGATTGGGCCGAGGCGGGCTTTGGTGTCGCCATCGTGCCGGACTTCTCCCTGCATCCGCGCCTCAACCTCACCGCGCCGGTCACCAGCCTCGGCGACTTTCCCGGTACCAGTCTGGGCTACGTGGTGCGCCAGAATCAGGTGTTGTCGCGGGCCATCAAGCAGTTGCTGCACTGGGTGGAGGAGGAGATCCAGAAGCCCAACCCCTATCTGACCCGGGTGATGGAGCCGTAGCGGGGCGGCAAGGTGAGCAGGCCTATCGGGGTGACTAGGCCGCCATCAATTGTCACTATCGAACGCGCGTAAACAATCAGGGCAGCCGAAGCTGCCCTGATGCATTTGTAGGCGCTGACCATTCAGGGTTGCAGCTGTGTGGCTGCGCTGGTGGCAGGGGAGGGCAGTGTATCGGTTTTATCCTGCTGCAGGGTTTCGCCAGTCACCGCGCTGCTGGCAGGCTGGGTTGCCTGCTCTTGCTGCGCAGTGGCCGCAGAGGCGCTTTGCGGCAACTGAGTCGAAACGGCAGCCGATGGTGCTGGCGCAGTTGACGCTGCGGCCGAAGGGGCCACGCTCTCACCCTCGGTGGTTGGTGCAGTGAGCTCGGGGGCGACCTCAAGCGCCTCTTCGGGTAAGGGATTAACCTCTGTGGCTTCTGTCGTCACTGCGGCACTGCTGGTGGCGGTCGCGTCAGAGGGCGCCTCAATGGGCGTTGTCGTCCCGTCGGCGGCACTCACCTGCTCTGTCGTGGGCACCGCTTCCGAGGTCGATGGTGCTGGTGTTAACGGCTCCGGCGTCAGCTGTTCCGCGGTTAACTGCTCGGGGGTCAGTGGCAAGGAGGCCGGCGGTTGATCCGACATCCCCGCATGGAGGGGCAGCTCGGTTTGCGCCTGCAACTGCTCGGGGGTCACCTTGCTAAGGGCGGGATGCAGCCGGCTGAACTGCTTGACCCGGGCCAGCAGGGTATCGCGCACGGTTCGGACGATGGGGTCCGGCAGGCTGGCCAGCGCCACCAGTTCGGCACTCATCCCGATATTGTTGATGGCGGTGGTCTGCCCCGGATAGAGGTTGGCAGCGATGCGGCTGCGCTGGTAGTAGGGGTGTTGCTTGAGCAGCCTGTCGATCTGCTCCCCTTCGATGGGGATGAGGCGCACCTTGCAGCGGCTGATCAGGTCGCCGACCGCCAGACTGGGGTGACCGGCCACCACAAAAGCGGCATCCAGCGAGCCATCGCACAGCCCTTCCAGCGGTTCGCTGTCCGACTTGAGCTGATAGGCAGCAAACTGTCCGGGTTGCCATCCCATGGCAGCCATCAGGGCCTGGCTGGTGATCTGCTCACCGGCGCCCTTGTTGCCGGGATAGACCCGCTTCCCTTCGATATCTGCCAGAGTGGTGATGCCGCTATTGGGGGCGGCCAGCAGGGTTAACGACTCCTGATAGAGGCGAAACAGGCTGCGCAGCTCATTGTTGGCCCCCTGCCCGCTGAAGGGGCCGGTGCCGTGCAGGGCGTGGTGCAACACATCAGACTGCACCAGCGCCAGCTGTACGTCCCCCTTGTCGAGTGCCTTGAGGTTGGCCATCGAGCCACGGGTGCTCTGCACGGTGCAGCTGTCTCCATGCAGGGCATGGCCGGCATTGAGCACCCGGCAGATGGCGCCACCGGTCGGGTAGTAGACCCCATTGAGCGGGCCTGTTCCGATAGTCAGCGCCTGGCTGCCAAAGGGGAGCAACGCAGAGAGTGCACAGAGGGGGAGCAGAAGGTGATGCAAGATCCGTAGAGACATAATTGACCGTTGACTGAGTTGACCGCTGGCTGATGACACAGGGAAAAAGGGATGGGGCTTGCCCATCCCGTTGCTGGCTGATCAGGGCTTGCTGTGTTTGAGGATTGCCCGCTCCATCCGCGCCAGCGCGTCGGTCAGCCGTGCCCTGGTGCAGCCGAAGTTGAGCCGCACGAACTGACCGTCGCCAAACTGGGCGCCGGGGGAGAGGCCAACGCCAGCCTGCTCGAAGAAGGCGATGGGATCGGCAAGGCCAAGGCCGCTCACATCAATCCAGGCCAGATACGTCGCCTGATGGTTGGCCAGCTTGACGCCGGGCCAGCATGCAACCGCCTGCTGGATCAGGGCCAGATTGGCCGCCAGATAGTCGAGCTGCTCGCTCAGCCACTGTTCGCCACCCTCATAGGCCGCTTCGGCGGCGACAAAACCCAGCAGGTTGACGTCGGCGCTGATGCCGCGCATCGCCTGTTGCAGCCTGAAGCGCAGACGGGGGTTGGGGATAATGGCGAAGGAGCAGCAGAGACCGGCGATATTGAAGGTCTTGCTCGGGGCCATCATCACCGCGCAGCGCTCGGCCGCTTGTGCACTGATGGCGCCGTAGGGAATGTGGCGGGCATTCTTATCCAGCAGCAGATCGCAGTGGATTTCATCGGAGCAGATCACCAGATTGTGGCGCGCGGCGATGGCATCGATGGCCAGCAGCTCGTCACGGGTGAAGATGGTGCCGCCCGGGTTGTGGGGGTTGCAGAGCAGCAGCAGATCTGCGGCGGGGGCCTGACGCTCAAGCTCTGCCAGATCCAGCACCCAGCGACCGGCTTCTTCAACCATCGGCACGGTGAGCAGGGGGCGATCATTGAAGCCCGGCGCCTGCAGGAAGGGGTAGTAGACCGGCTTGGGGGTGATGATACCGCGGCCATGCTGGCTCCACGCCTTGCAGGCAAGGTTGAGCCCCGGCACCACGCCCGGCAGGAACACCAGCCATTCGGGCTCGATGGCCCAGCCATAGCGGGTCGCCATCCGTTCGATGATGAGTTCGATCAGGCGCGGCGAGGGGCGTGAATAGCCGAAAATGCCGTGGGCGACCCGTTTGGTCAACGCCTCAATCACGGACGGGGGGGAAACAAAGTCGGTATCGGCAACCCACATGGGCAGCACATCCTGACCCTTGTACTTGTCCCATTTCAGGCTCATGGTGCCACTGCGGTCTACTTCCTGATCAAAATCAAACATGCGAACTCCTTGTGCTGGCAGGATGGGCTTTCACTCTACGGGGTCGCGGCCTCCCTCGCAAGGCGCACACCTGCTTATGCATCCTTGAGCCCGCTCTTGATAGTGACATAAGATAGGCGCCGAATTTTCATACGGCTGCCGCCCGTTAGCCCGTATCGTCCCTCCAACCAGTGGTAACCCTATGAGCTTGTCGATAGCGGCGGTCAAACGCCCGGACCCCGTCTCTCTTTCGTTTCTTGCCGTGACCTTTATGACCGGCGTCGCGGTGGCATTGCAGGTGCCTACCTTAAGTCTGTTTCTGGCCGAGGAGGTGCAGGTGCGCCCCTTTCTGGTCGGGCTCTTCTATACCATCAATGCGGTAGTGGGCATTCTGGTCAGCCAGTGGTTGGGCCATCGCTCCGACAACAAGGGGGATCGCAAGCGACTGATCCTGCGCTGCTGCTTTGCCGGGGTGGCGCTCTCCTTGCTGTTTGCCTGGAACCGCAACTACTGGTTGCTGGCGAGTCTGGGGGTCATGCTGGCTGCGCTGGCGGCCACAGCCAGCCCCCAGTTGTTTGCGCTGGCGCGGGAATACTCCGACAGCCGCAACCGACGGGCGGACATGTTCAGCTCGGTGATGCGAGCCCAATTTTCGCTGGCCTGGGTCATAGGCCCGCCAATCGCCTTTGCGCTGGCCATCGGCTACGGCTTCGAGCTGATGTACTTGGCCTCGGCACTGGCCTACCTGCTCTGCGCCCTGGTGGTGTGGCGCTGGCTCCCCTCTCTGCCTTTGCCCAAGATGGCCGAAGAGACAGAGCGGGTCAGCAGCTGGCGTGATCCGGCGGTGCGGGCGCTCTTTATCGCCTCCACCCTGATGTGGACCTGTAACAGCATGTACCTCATCAATATGCCGCTCTATATCACCCGAGAGCTGGGGATGGATGAGAAGCTTGCCGGTATCCTGATGGGCACGGCGGCGGCGCTGGAGATCCCCTTCATGCTGCTGGCGGGTTATTACACGGCCCGTTTTGGCAAGCGCCCCATGATGTTGTTGGCGGTGCTGGCTGGCGCAGCCTTTTACACAGGTCTGGTGACCCTCACCGACCAATACGCCCTGATCGCCTTGCAGCTGTTCAACGCCATCTTCATCGGTATCGTCGCGGGGATCGGCATGTCTTACTTTCAGGATCTGATGCCGGGGCGAGCCGGGGTGGCGACTACCCTGTTTGCCAACAGCATCCGCACCGGTTCCATCATGGCAGGGGCCATCGCCGGTGTGGTGGCGGAGGTGTGGAGTTTCCACGGGGTCTTTATGGTGGCGTTGGGATTGGCACTGGTGGCACTGGCCGCCAGCTGGCGGGTGCCCAACGTCTGACGGGGGATCTGGCTGTTATTTGTCGTGTTGGGGCTGGGCGTGCGGGAGCGGCGCTGATTCGCCCTGATATTCGTTGCGCAGGCAGCGCAGCAGCAGCTCGGTCGCGGGGCCGAGAGATTCGGGGGAGAGGGTCAGCAGGTAGGTATAGAGGTGGCGCTCGTTGCCGCTCTCCAGATCCAGCTGTGTGAGTGACCCTTCCGCCAGCTCCCGCTCTACCAGATGGCGCGGCAGCCAGGCATAGCCGAGGCCAAGGCGCAGCATGGCGAGCACTTCGTGGTAGTGGGTCGCCTTCCAGCCGGTGTCATCCGCATCGTTCCAGTCCACCGAGCGGTGAATGGGGGGATGCAGGCTGATCTGGTTGTGACTGGTCAGCACGTCGCTGCGGATGGGCCCCTCCTCCTGTGCCAGCGGATGGCTGGCGGCGCAGAGAGGCAGCAGGCACACCTCGTCCAGCAACAGGCCGGTGCGATCGCCGGGCAGGTGCTCGGAGAGCATCAGATCCCCCGGTTGCAGGGCGTTGAAGTGGCAGTGAATGCGTTCGTGCAGGTTGACCCGGCAACCCCGGCTGCGGGGGTAGAAGCTGGCCAGCGCCCGATAGAGGCGATCCCTTGGTTGCAGCGCCGAGACATAGAGGTTGATCTGCGGCTCCCACTGCCGCTCCAGGTTGTTGGCCAGATTCTCCAGCTCTTCTACTTGCTGGCTCAACTGGCGAGCCCGCTTGAGGAAGATCTCGCCCGCCGGTGTCAGCACCGCCTTGCGGCCGCGCACCTCCAGCAAGGGCACCCCAAGACTCTGCTGCAACTTTGCAACCGCATGATTGAGGGAGGACTGGCTCTTGTTCAGCGCCTCGGCCGCCTGGGCGTAGCCGCCGCAGTCGACCACCGCCTGAAAGATCCGCCATTGCTCAAACGTGCTCTTGGGACGAAACATAGTTCAACCTGATTGGAGATAGAATGGTCAGTGGTTCGAACAGGGAGCCTGTGCCCCCTATTCAATTTAACCCCTGCCGCACAACACTCTGGGTATTTTATTGATTTATTTGGGCTGAGCCGCCTGTTTATTTTGGCTGAGCCACAAAGGTCTGGCCGGTTTTGCCGCGGCTGTCCGACCCCATCAGGTAGAGGTAGAGCGGCATCAGGTCGGCCGGAGTCTTGAGGTTCATGGGATCTTCCGCCGGGAAGGCGCTGGCGCGCATCTTGGTACGGGTACCGCCCGGGTTGAGGGTATTGACCCGCACACCGGTGTTCTCAAGCTCGTCGGCCAGCACTTCCATCATCCCCTCGATGGCAAATTTGGAGATGGCATAGGTGCCCCAGTAGGCGCGCCCCTTGCGCCCCACGCTGGAGGAGGTGTAGATGATAGAGGCATCGCCCTGCGCCTTGGCGGTCTGGCGCAGCAGCGGCAGCAGCGCCTGGGTCAGCAGGAATTCCGATTTGACGTTGACCTGCATCACCTCGTCCCACTCCTTCTCCTGAATATGTTCAAACGGAGAGAGGGTGCCAAGCAGACCGGCGTTGAACAGCACGCCGTCGAGGCGGCCAAACTGCTGGGCGAAGGTTTCTGCCATGCCGCGGTAGTGGGCGGCGGTGGCACCTTTCAGATCCACCGGCACGATGGCGGGCAGCGGATAACCGGCGGCTTCAATCTGGTCATACACGGCTTCGAGTTTGGCGCTGGTGCGGCCGAGCAGGATCACGGTGGCACCGTGAGCGGCGTAGGTGAGGGCGGCTTCGCGGCCGATCCCGTCGCCGGCACCGGTGACCAGAATGACTTTATCCTTGAGCAGATCGCGGGGTGCCTGATAATCGAGCATGACAACTCCTGTTAACAAATTCCGGCCATAAGTGCATGGCAATCGGCGCCAAGTGTACTGATCCGCGCGCCTGTTTGACCAGCCAGCGGCAAGAAAAATGTGAAGAAAATAGAGAGGTTGTGATGCTCGGGTTGGTTTTTCCGGGCACTGGCTGCGATTTTTTGCGCGCATTCGCCAAACTCCCTAGAATGTGACGAAAACCGATCCATTCTGGAGTCCATCGTGACATTTCTGACCGAATATGGCCTGTTTCTGGCCAAGACAGTGACCTTCCTGCTGGCCATCGGCGCCATCATCCTGATGATCGTCAGCACTCGCCAGCCGAAAGCGCGCAAGGGGGATCTGGTGGTGACCGATCTCTCGAGCGAGCTGGAGCAGGGGCAATTTGCGCTCAAGAGCGCGCTCGTAAGCAAGGCCGAGCGCAAGGTGCTGGAAAAGCAGCAGAAAGAGGAGCAGAAAAAACGCGCCAAGGCGGGG
Organism: Aeromonas sp. s13; assembly: GCF_040907905.1. NCBI lineage: Bacteria > Pseudomonadati > Pseudomonadota > Gammaproteobacteria > Aeromonadales > Aeromonadaceae > Aeromonas > Aeromonas sp. s13. The sequence continues at coordinate 19,558 of NZ_JBFOCS010000080.1, forward strand.
GATGAGCGCAGTCGCCTGTTTGTGCTCGATTTCAACGGCAGCATGGATGCCAAAGAGGTGGCCTCTCTGCGCGAAGAGGTGAGCGCGGTGATTGGCGTCGCCCAGCCCGGCGACGAGGTGCTGCTGCGGCTCGAATCTGGTGGCGGCGTTGTGCATGGCTATGGCTTGGCCGCTTCCCAGTTGCAGCGACTGCGCGATCGTGACATCAAGCTCACCGTGGCTATCGACAAGGTGGCGGCGAGCGGCGGCTACATGATGGCCTGCGTGGCGGACAAGATCCTGGCTGCCCCCTTTGCCATCGTCGGCTCCATCGGGGTGATCGCCCAGCTGCCGAACTTCAACAAGTTGTTGAAAAAGCACGATATCGAATTCGAGATGCACACCGCCGGTCAGTACAAGCGCACTATCACCATGTTTGGCGAGAACGACGATCTGGGGCGCGAGAAGTTTCGCGAGGAGCTGGCGGCGATCCACGAGCGCTTCAAGGCCTTTGTGGCCGAACACCGCCCGCAACTCGATATCGATCAGGTCACGACCGGAGAGCACTGGCTGGCAAGTCAGGCCAAGGGGCTGGGGTTGGTGGATACCCTCTGCACCAGCGATGACTATCTGCTGGCGCAGGCCAGCCACCACAAGGTGATCGGCATCAGCTATCGCAAGCCAAAAAGCCTGACCCAGAAGCTGGGGCAACAGGGCGCGCAGGCGCTCGAGGCAGGACTTGGGCGTCTGTGGCAGCAGAGCCCCTGGCGCTAAGCCTGGCCCCTGGCGTTAGCCAGAGGGAAATCCCGCGATAAAAAGGCCAGTCGATGCCCATCGGCTGGCCTTTTTGCATCCGGTTGCACCTTGCTGGTGAGCAAAGGTTGTTTCTATTGAGGCCCTCTGTTACAACTGAATGCTTTCCCCGTTTATGACAGGATCTTGTGGTAAGAGCTGCGGGGCATGGAGCATAGCGATGTCATGGAGCACCTTCAGGCAGTTTACCCCGCTGGTCTGGATCGTCATTCTGGGTACCTTCATGGTGCGTACCAGCTACTACATGGTGTGGCCCTTCCTCTCCATTCTGCTCTATCGGGAGTATGACCTTTCGGCCACCTTCATCGGCCTGTTGCTGGGTGGCTCTATGGCCCTCTCTACCCTGGTCAGTTTTTACGGCGGCTGGCTCTCTGATCGCTTCGGGCGGCGCAGCATACTGCTGGCCGGTTGTCTGGTGGCGATGAGCTGTTTCGGCCTGCTCGGTTTCTCCCATGCGGTGTTCTGGCTCGGGGTCGGGGTGATGGGCAGCGGCCTCTCGTCGGGGCTCATCGATGCCCCCGGCAAGGCGTTGATGGCCGACAGTCTGGCCTCGGCCAAGGCGCGGGAGCTGGCACTGCACCTGCGCTATTTTCTGCTTAATCTGGGGGCCGCGTTGGGGCCTCTGCTCGGGGTGACCCTCGGGATCAACGCCCAGCAGGAGACCTTCCTGTTTCTGGTGGTGAGCTATCTGCTGCTGGCGCTGGCCTTTGGCTGGGGCTTTCGCCGGGCTGGCAGCACAGGCAAGCCGGGTGCTGCTGGCCCCGGACTGCGGGATGCCATCAAGGTGTTGCTGGCGGATCGCGCCTTCCTGCTGCTGGTGATGGCCAATCTCCTGATGGTGCTGGTCTACTCCCAGTTTCACTCGCCGCTGGTGCAGTACCTGACCCGTGCCGGTATGCCACAGGTGGCCGAGCTGGTAGCCCAGCTGGTGGCGACCAACGCCCTGACCGTGGTGCTGCTGCAATTTCCGTTGCTGCGGTTGTTGTCACGCTGGCCGGTGCGGGTACGGCTTCATATAGGCATGGCGCTCTTTCTGGCGGCTCAATTGCTCTTCGCGCTGGGGGACCCGATGGTGCGCAGCCACTGGTTTGGCGCCGTGCTGCTGCTCAGCATCGGCGAGACCATTCTCTTTCCCCTGCTCAACGTGCTGATCGACCAGATGGCCCCCACCCACCTCAAGGGGAGCTACTTTGGCGCCAGCGCACTGGCCGGGTTGGGAGGGGCTGCTGGCGCTCTGCTGGGAGGCTGGATCCTCGAGCAGTGGAGCGGTCAGTTGCTCTATGTGCTGATGGCGTTGCTTTGTGTGGCGATTTTTGCGCTTTATGAGTGGGGTGCCAGAGTACAGCGTTCCGCTGTGGCCACGTCTGTGGTTGAGCGGAGCTGACCCAGTTAATGCGGGGATCTGTGATGCTGAATGTTCAGTGCGTGCTACCCGGAGTCTTCTCTTTGAGCGCCTTCTTGGCTGCGTACATCCTCTCGTCGGCGAGCCGGATCAGGTTTAGCCCGTCGTCGTAGTGCTCCGGCCCGGTCTGCACTATGCCGATACTGAGGGTGAGATCGCCCAGCTGTTCCTTGACGGTGTTGCTCAATCGTTTGAGATAGATATCCCGCGCCTGACTCTCGTTGCAGTTGGGCAGGATCAGGCAGAATTCATCTCCGCCATAACGAAAGCAGCTGTCTTCGGCGCGAAAGACCTGACGGATGCAGTTGCCGACGATGCGCAGGATCTCGTCTCCGCGCTGGTGACCTTCGGTATCGTTGATTTGCTTGAAGTTGTCGATATCGAGATAGGCGATGGCCATGGGTTCGGCACGGCGCTGACAGGTGCGCAGGCTCAGCAACAACAGCTCGTTGAGGTGGCGAACGTTGAGCAATCCGGTCAGAGCATCGGTGCGGTTCAGCTCCTCCAGTTGTTTGGTACGCTCGCGTACTTTCTGCTCCAGACTCTTGGCATAGTTCTCCGACTTCTCTCTGGAGGACTCTATTTCCGACACCAGACTGCGAATGTAGGTTTCGAAGACCAGAGTGATGTCGAACAGAAAGAGTTTGTCCAGGGCGGCCAGCATGACGAGGCGCTCCGGTTCATCGCGGATCTGCTCGAACATATCCTCGATCAGCAGGGCTTTGAGGGTGTTGATGGCGGCCAGATAGAGCTTGGGTTCGACCCCGATCCGCTTGTGAACCAGCCCGATCCGAAGCCGGTTGTTGACGTACTCCAAATCGTAATGGCCGCTGAAGAGATCGAGCACATAGCGCCGTTGCGCGGTGCGCAACCGTATGAGGGTATCGGCATCCCCGATCAACAGGGCGATTTCGGTGATGGCCGTCTGCTGCTGGTAGAAGCGATCCACCAGGGCGTCGATCCGTGGTTCTATCTTGCTGCAATAACTTGCCAGCCGCGCCACATCCTGTTCATTGAGCAGCAATAACTCCTTGCGATGGGCAATTTCAAAGTCGGTGATCCTCATCTGCTCAAGCAGGGTCTGTTCGGTCGGATTCATCGTCGTCCTCGGTTTATTACTGGGCGTTACGCTGTCCGTGAGGTGGGACAAACAAGCAGGCGTGGCAATTGATAGTGTAGTCAGTGAGGCTGGGGCGCGCGCAATGCCCCCGCGTGGCGGGGGCCATGGAGGGTCAGGTGAGGGCTAAAGGGGCAATAGATCCGGAGGGGGTGATCAGAAGGTCAGCACCTTGTCGGCAGCCAGGGTCCATTGGGCCAGCATCGGCAGGGTGCCGACCTCAATGCCCTCGATCAGCGGCAGGGCTGTGATGCCACGGGCATCGGTGCAGGTCTTGCACAGGCGAATGGTGACGCCTTGCGCCAGCAGGATCTCCAGCATCTGGCGCAGGTTGTATCCCTCGGCCGGTGCCTGACCGGCCAGCGCTGCACTCACCGCATCGGACATCAGGAACAGCTTCAGGCTGGCACCCCCCTGTTCGTTGAGGGCGATAGCGAGGCGCAGGGCGTTGAACAGGGATTCGCTGCCATAGGGGGCACCGTTGGCAATGACCACAATTTGTTGATTCATAACAGACTCCCGATTGGAAAGAGCGCCATTGTAGAACCAACAGGGTGCCAATTGCGTGATGTTGCACAACTTCTGTCGCACCTTTTTCCCGCTTGCTTGACCCTGCCGCCGATCGAGGTTTTTATGGTCAGCTCGCAAACAAGACCGGATGAATCGAGATGTGGAAAGTATTGGGAGCCGGCTTGCTGCTGTTGGCGGGTCAGGCCTTTGGCAGTGAGGCGGTCGGTTGCAAGGCCCGTCTGCAGGCCGTCAATGACCAGCTGGTGTTTGCCAAAGCACACAATAACGCCGGGCAGATTGCCGGGCTGGAACAGGCCGCGCGCAATATCAAGGCCAACTGTACCGATGAAGGTCTGCTCAAGGAGCAGAAAGAGCGGGTTAACAAACTGCGTGGCGAGGTGGATGAGAGTCTGCTTGAACTGCAGGAGGCGAGAGTCAGTGGCAAACCGGAGAAGATTGCCAAGCGGCAGGCCAGGCTGGAGGAGTCCCAGACCCGGATGCTGGAGGCCCAGCGGGAGCTGGACAAACTGATCCGGCTGGTCGGCAAGTGATGGCCAGCCGCTGCACGCAGGATCAAAAAAGGCCGATTGCTCGGCCTTTTTTTTCGTTTTACGGTCTGTGCATCAGCTACTGCCTGTGCATCCGCACAAATTTCTCCATCAGCTGATCTTCGGTCTCCACATGAGCGGGATCCCAGATGATGCAGTCGATAGGGCAGACACTGATGCAGGTCGGCTTCTCATAGTGACCGACGCACTCGGTGCAGCGACTGGGGTCGATCTCGTAGATCTCCTCACCCAGGCTGATAGCCTGGTTGGGGCACTCGGGATCGCACATGTCACAGTTGATGCACTTGTCGGTGATGAGCAGCGCCATCTCAGGCCGCCGTGTGCGGGTTGCGGGTATCCTGGCTGTCGCCCAGATTGCGCAGCAAAATGCCGTAGTTCACATCCAGATCTTTCGGGACCGGCACATAGACTACGTGACCGTTGCCCGGTGCGGTGTCGATAAGCTCCCCTTTGCGGTTCTCCATCTGCTCCAGATTGAAACGGACGTTGCCCTGCGGGGTCATCAGCTCCAGGTTGTTGCCCACCAGGAACTTGTTCTTTACCTCGACCTCGACCATGTCACCTTTGCGTCCGGTGATTTCGCCGACAAACTGCTGGGTGTCGGAGACGGAGTAGCCGTAGTCGTAGTTCTGGTATTCGCTGTGGTTGTGACGGCGCAGGAAGCCCTCGGTGTAGCCGCGGTGGGCCAGATTTTCGAGGGTGCCCATCAGGCTGCGGTCGAACGGACGACCCGCCACCGCATCGTCGATGGCCTTGCGGTAAACCTGCGCGGTACGGGCGCAGTAATAGAAAGACTTGGTGCGTCCTTCGATTTTCAGGGAGTGAACGCCCATCTTGGTCAGTCGCTCGACGTGCTCGACGGCGCGCAAGTCCTTGGAGTTCATGATGTAGGTGCCGTGCTCGTCCTCGAACGCGCTCATGTACTCGCCCGGGCGATTGGACTCTTCCAGCAGCACAAGGGCATCAGTCGGCTTGCCAAGGCCTAGCGTGTTGTCCGGACGCACTGCGATGGGCTCCTGACGGTGGACAATCTGGCCCACGTCATCTTCTTTACCTTCGTGCACCTTGTACTCCCAGCGGCAGGAGTTGGTGCAGGTGCCCTGGTTGGGGTCTCGCTTGTTGATGTAGCCGGAGAGCAGGCAGCGGCCGGAGTAGGCCATGCACAGCGCGCCGTGAACGAACACTTCCAGCTCCATCTCCGGCACCTGCATGCGGATCTCCTCGATCTCGTCCAGCGACAGCTCGCGGGAGAGGATGGCGCGGGTCAGGCCCATTTGATGCCAGAACTTCACCGTGGCCCAGTTGACCGCGTTGGCCTGCACCGAGAGGTGAATGGGCATATCCGGGAAGGCTTCACGCATCATCATGATAAGGCCGGGGTCGGACATGATCAGCGCATCCGGCTTCATCTCCACCACAGGGCGCATGTCGCGGATAAAGGTCTTGAGCTTGGAGTTGTGGGGCTGGATGTTGGCCACCACATAGAACTGCTTGCCCAGTGCATGGGCTTCATTGATGCCCAGCTGCAGGTTTTCATGATCGAATTCGTTGTTGCGCACCCGCAGGCTGTAGCGGGGCTGACCGGCATAGACGGCATCGGCGCCATAGGCATAGGCGTAACGCATGTTCTTGAGGGAACCTGCGGGGGAGAGCAATTCTGGTTTAAACATGGCGGACTCTTTATATCTGATTGCAAATCAGGACGATGCCACCTGATGGCATCGTAGTGGTTGAGCTGCGGTGCAAGATGCACTCCGAGAGGAGGCTCAATGCAGCGCAACCCGATGACGGCATACCCGGGCCTATCTACAGAAGATGCGCCGGATATTCGGGGTGCGAGATTGTACTCGCCCCCACGTCATCATGCAATTTGGCAGGAAATTGTTGGCTGCGCGAGCCGACAGGATGCCGAAATGAAACCGCCGCTCAGGCCCAACGGGAGAGGGGGGAGGGCATGGCGTAGACGTAACCCTGTTGATAGTCACAGCCGAGCTGATCGGCAATCTCGATATGGGTCTGGTTTTCCACCCCTTCGCACACCACCTTCATGCCGAGTCGCTGCAGGTACTCCACCAGTCCGGTCAGCATGCGCAAGGCATGGCTACTCTTGGTCGCTTGCAGCAGCAGGGAGCGATCCAGCTTGATGATCTCGTAGGGGAGCGCCATCACTCGCTGAAAATTGCACTCCTGGGTGCCAAAGTCATCGCAGGCGATATGGGCACCGTGGCTGCGCAGTACCTCGATCAGGGCCAACTCCTTGCGCTCTAGCGGGGCGTACTCCACCACCTCGAACCATATTGCGATATCCAGCTTGCGGGCCTGCAAGAGAGTGAGTAACAGCAGGTTCTTATATGTTGTGCTCTCAAAAGCGGGGTTGAGGTTTATCGAGAGGGAGCAAGGAGCATGGCATGCCAGAGCGGTCAGATCACGCCAAATGGCTCTGAGCATAACGATATCCACATGCAGGGACTCTTCATCACTGAGAGAGGGAAAGTCTATTCCCTGATAGCGCTGCTGGCGGGGTTCCCAGCGTCTGGCCAGCGCCTCAAAGCCGATGATCTTGCGATCCCGGTTAACGATTGGCTGATAAAAGGGCACGGCAATGTCCGCTGTCGTCAGGGATGCCACGTCACCGACCGGAAACTCTTCTTTAAACGCAAACATGTCACTTCCCTGCTGACTGAGATGATTTCGGATAATAGGGGAGGATGTTGAAAGCTGGCTGTAGGAATTGTCTGATTGTTTGCAGGAAAAATACTTTGGCAGTATCAGATTATTCCGATTAAGTCCGGTGCATGGATTATCTAGACTGGCCTCAATGACGAATCGCTGAGCCAAATATGATCATCTGGCGATCTGCATATATGGAGCTCGTATATTTTTCGGAGCCTTCAATGAATGAAGGAACCACTCTCTATCGTTTTTACAGTGTGATAATTATTCATGAATAAGATTTTTACTGTATTGCTGTTTATATTCAGCAGCAATGCCTTGGCATCGCCGGATATTAGCGTTGGCACCTTATATGACTATATGTCGGCAGAAAAAACTACGCTGCTCAAGCGGGTTAGAAATCTTGGTGATGAGACGGCCTTTGTCAAAATAACGCTGGCCGAAATTATATATGATGCCGATGGCGTGCCGAAGGAGCGGGAGTTACCGGATGAGGGCGTTCGTCAGCTGGTGACAAGTCCATCACGGTTGATTATTCCGGCAGGTGGTATGCAGGCTACTCGTTTTATCTATATGGGAGTGCGGGAGCGAGAACGTTATTTTCGGGTGCGTTTTGTGCCGGTCAAACCACAGGACGATGAAATAACCGAATTACCACCACAGCAACAAATTAGCGCCGGGGTCAGCATCATGACCGGTTTTGGCACCATTCTCTTTGTGGCCCCCAAAGAGACCCGTTATGACACCCAGATTGACCGTAAAAACGGTGTTCTCTATGTGGAGAACCGGGGCAATGCCACCGTTATTCTCGATTATCTGGAACTGTGTGACCAAAAAGAGAGCTCATGCAGTCAACCGGAGAAGATGCATCTGCTGCCCGGCGTTAAAAAGCGGGTCAGTCAAGAGGCAACCCGGACGGTTCGTTTTGAACTGATCGAAGGGAAAAAATCGGTATTCAGGGAGTTCAAGCTCTGATCCCGATATATCACAAGAACGACAATCACACCTGAAGGAGTGGCTATGAAGATGTTATCGCTTTTTCCCGCCCTGTTGCTGGCGAGCGGATCGCTGATGGCGGCCGAGCGCATCGAGCATACGGTGACGGTAACGGCGCAGATCCCGACCGAACACTTTTATGTGCAACCCGTGGGTGACTGGATGAGTACCCCACAGAAACTGACCTTCAACCCCTTTAGCCAAAAGCTGGATCCCTTGGCCAAGCAGCTGGAGATGAAGAGCACCATTGGTCCCATCAAGGGTTATCTGGTTTATCCCGCCACCATGGCCAGCGGCAAGGAGAGTATCGGCTTGACGGTCAAGGTGGCAGGCGTTGCGCTGACCACTACATCCGCCGACTTGCTGAACCAAGCGGATGCCAATACTGGCAAACAGGTAGGGCTGGAGATTATTCCGGCCGCGGCGCCAACCGGTGGCTACAAACCCGGCAACTATCAGGGGATTGTCAGCATGATGTTTGAATCGGAGGCACCGCCTGCTCAAGGCAGCTGACATGAGTATGTGGGGGTCATCAGGCCCCCTTTAATTGATATTCCAGGCATTCAGGTTGCACTTCATGGTTCGTTCTCTTCTTCTCTTGCTCGGGTCGTTGCTCTTTGCCTCACTGGCGGCGGCAGACCCGGCACTGTTGCTGCAACAGGCGCGGCAGTTGCCAGAAGGGTTTGAAGCGCACTTTTTTGGTGTTCCCCTGATGGTGCGGGTGATCGTCGACGGTCGCCTGCTGGGGGATGGGGAAGTGCTGCTCGGGCGGGATAACTCGGTACAGCTGCTTTCACTGGTGGATGTGCAGGAGAGCGAGTTTGACGAGGGGGCGCGTGAACGCTGGCTGACCAGGTTGGGATCGCACCTGCCGCTCGGCGAGTGCAGCCGTGCCTGTCCCGAAGGCATCGTGGGATTGCAATATAGTCTGGAGGAGTCCCAGCTCTCGGTACTGACCGGTGAGGTAGAGCAGGAGGCGCGGGATCAGCGCTTTATGACATTGCCTCAAGAGAGCAAGGGGTTGCTGATCCAGAACCAGCTGAACCTGGTGCAGGGCACTCAGCGCAACGGTCACTACAACCTGCAGCTGGAGGGCAGCTGGGGACAGTGGACCCCTTTTATGGAGGGGGATGCCACCTGGCAAGAGGGTGGGCCAACTGATCTCGGGATGGCTCAGGTCTATGGAGAACGGCTCCATGAGGCCAATTTTTATCGTCTCGGCTTCTTCTTTCCCTCGGCGCAGGGGTTGGTGCGTCAACCCAACTACTACAGTGGTGCGACGCCCACAGTGCTTGGCGTGATGTGGGGCAGTTCGGATCTGCTGCGCCGGGAGCGCGGGGTGCCCAGTCTGGCGCCGATCCAGGTGGCACCGGCCCGGCCGGGCATGGTGGAGATCTATCGTGACGGCAACCTGATCCAGTCCCAGCCGGTCGTATCCGGTTTGCAGGCACTTGATACCCGATCGCTGCCCGGCGGTATTTACGAGGTAGAGCTGCGGTTGCTGGAGGATGGTCAGGAGACCCGCCGTTGGCGCGAGATGATCTACAAACCCTCCAACTGGCAGACGCCGGAGGAGCCGTGGCGCTTCAACCTCTTTGCCGGGCGTCAGACCCGCTGGCTGGTGCGGCAAGGAGACAGTGATCTGGAAGGGGCCAGTGGCGGCGTAGCGGTGAACCACCTGTTGCTTCCCTCGTTGGTAGTGGGCGCAGGTAGCCAGTATGTGGACAGACGGGCCCAGCACGCCCTCTCGCTCGACTGGGAGGCGACCAGTCAGCTCCACGGCTTTGCCTCCCTCAACCAGAGTGTTGGCATGGGGTGGGGTTACGATTTGCAGGGGATCTACTGGCATGGCAACAGCAGTCTGGTGGCCAGCCATTCGCGCAATTTGCGCAAGCAGGGGGAAGCAAGTGCGGTGTCCAGCCTGTCACTGCAGCAGTCGCTGGAAAAGTGGGGCTCCCTCGGTCTCTATGTTTCTCACCAGTCTGGTCGTGGTAATGGCGCTGATGTGGGGTGGCACTATAGCGATCGGCTGTGGGGGCGCTGGGTGACCTGGGGGGTGACCCTGTTCGATCGTCCCGGCAGCGAGAGCACGGCGCAGCAGCGGGATCGCGGCAGCACCCTCAGTCTGACCATCAACCTGGGCGGACAGGATCGCCAGTTGTCGTTGGGGCTGGGCAGCAATACTTCCCGCTCGGGCGGTGCCCAGCGCAGCGCCTATCTCAATTATCAGCAGGAGGTAGACTGGGGGCCGCTTCGCCAGGTCAGCGTCGGCAGCACCTACGACAGCTATGGCACCGGTCTGTCAGGCTATGGCCGTTTTGCATCGCCCTGGCTGGGGGGAGACCTGTTTGCCCAGCACTCCGCCTATAACGAACAGGTGACTGGCGGTATCAATCTGGAGAGCGTAGTGGCACTGGGGCGGGAGGGGGAGCTGGCGCTCGGTTCTCGAGAGATGAGCGGTATGGGCAATGAGGCTGCGATGATCCTCGATATCGACGCCGACGATGAGGCGGCACGTATCCGGGTCAGCGACGATCTGGGCAGCGTACAGACCCTTGGACCCGGTCGCCATCTGGTCTCGGTGCCTGCCTTGCAGAGCGGTGCCTTGCAACTGGAGATGGCCGACCACGAAGGGGCACCGCTTACCATCAAGCCGACCGTGCTCCCCTACCATTTTAACCGCGGGGGGGTGGGTTATGGCCAGGTGAATGCAGTGAGCACCGTTACTGTGATTGGTCGCCTGCTGGACGAGCAAAACCAGCCGCTGCGTGGTGCCATGGTCAGTAACCCTATAGGGCGGGCATTTACCGAAAATGATGGCTTCTTTGCGCTGGAAGCGAGCCGACGACAGCCGCAATTTAGCGTGGAACATAATGGCATTCTCCGTTGCAACAACTCGTCAGGAGTGCAGAGTCGCACGGAGGCATCGGAGATTATTATGTTGGGAGAGTTAATATGTTCACCTGGTGTGACTGTAAAAAATGAAAAGCATTAAAATATTAGTTCTACTGATGTTTAGTCACTCTTCTTTGTCTGATGTGATTGATATTACTGCAGACTATAAACCTGAGAGCTATGAAGTGAGTGGTGGGCGTTTTATCAACACCACTCCGTGCGATGTCGGTCAACCGATTTCTTATTGTGACCCACAGACGCCGCTAGAGTCATCGGTTATAGTAAAACTCCCAGTGTCGATAGCAAAAACAATAAATTCGGCGAAGGGTAAACAGAACTACCTAAGTTACTATCGACTTTCTGGTCCTAAAAAAGTGACGTTGACGAACAGCAACAATGGAGAACACCATGAATTGGCATTTATTCCAACCAATATAGGTGCCAAGGTAATAAAAATGGAGTATCCAATTGTCAATAATAATAGATGGCCCATGCATACTATTGGTGGTGATTGCTATCAAAGCTTTAGTACTTGGGGGTGGTTCGGGTCTGTAGTAACTGGGCAACTTTTTTTATATTCTATTAATGATTTAGCTCAAAATGGTGCGTCTGAGTGCTATCACAATAGCCAACTTGGTGATGGAACATCATACTCTGTCGATTGGCTGAATTATGGCTTTCGTATCAAAGCACCTAATCCATTGACTATGTCAAACGGAAAGTATACTGGTAGTTTAAAAATAATGGTGGGGCGTAATAAGGATATTGACCTAGGTGATGCAACCTATTCTGGGGGAACAGAGCATGAACTTAAATTTACACTGACAGTCCGTCATCAATTGAAAGTTGATTTTCCCAAAGGAGATAGCGATGGCCATAGCCAAGTAACCTTATTGCCACCAGGTGGGTGGAGTAATTGGATTCATAGTGGAAAGCGAGAGCCAAGCATATTGCAGCAAGATCTTCCTTTTCGAATATGGTTTAGTGCCCCATTTACTGTCTCACTGCGTTGCCAATATCAATGGTCTACTAGTGGTGAGTGCGCATTAAAAGATAGCAAGGGGCGAACAGTGCCTTTAAAAACGCACTATGTTAACAGCATAAATGAAATGTTTCTGTTGACTAAAAATAAAACCAGATTTGTACTTCCTGTACAGGGAAGTCCGGTTATCAATGCTGCCAGTGCGATTCGATTTCAGATTGTGGGTGGGACGGTCGCCGAGATGATGAAATACCCTGGCTCCTCCTTTAAAGGCGATGTTACCCTGATATTTGATGCGGCTATTGATTAATAGAGTCCGCTGCTTTTGGCATAGTCAAAGAGGGCGCTATCGCTGCTAATACCCAGCCGTATCATGGCGCTCTTTTTCTGGGTGCTGATGGTTTTGACACTGCGATGAAGATAGTCGGCAACCTGAGTGACGGACATGCCGCTGGCAAGTAGGCGCACCACTTCGCTCTCCTTTGGTGTAAGCGGGTGGGGTTCGCCTTGAGCAGAGATTCCGGCATTGGCCAGCAGTATTTTTACCGCAGGACCAATATAGCGATGACCGAGCAATATCTGGCGAATGGCATCGGCCAGTTCATTGATAACCGATTTTTTCAGTATCAGACCGTTGACCCCAACCTGAATAAGGGATTGCAAGATGGCGCTGTTCTGGATCTGGGTCAGCACAATAATGGGCAGGTTTGGATAATCCCGACGCAACTGCTGGATCATCACCAGGCCATCACAGCGGATATCTCCCGGCATGCTGAAATCGGTGATCAACAGATCGCAATGATGTTGCTGTAATAAATTAAGCAAATCAGATACCTGATATGCCTCGGCGATCACTTCACAATGGGGGGTTATCTGGTCAATCAGGCTACGGATCCCGGTCAGAATCAAGGGGTGGTCATCGGCAAGAATAATCTTGAAGGACATGGATGAGCCTCTTATAAAGCAGTGAATAATATTCAGGCTACCAAAGCTAACATTTCTATACTACCGTGCGCACCCCATTTTTTCAGGTGCATATATCTTTTTATAAATATATGTGAATCGTTATGTCTATATATTGTTCGCTTATGTCATTAATCAAACGATTCATAATTATTGTCGCTGTTTTATCCTTGACGCCTTCCGTATTTTCGGCGGAGGTACATTCTGTACCAACGATTGAAGTGGGCATATTGGCTGGCGGATGGGGACCATTCCAGCAGTGGGACGGCAAGGTCGCCGCTGGATTCAGTGTTGAATTGATGGAGGAAATAGCCAAAAAGCTTGACTACCGGATTGCCTGGCAGGTTTACCCTGACTGGAAAACCATGTATGCCGATGCCTGCCGTGGCAAGCTGGATATCCTGCTCGATGCATTTAATTCTGAGGTGCGTCAGTGTGTCACCTATAGCCTACCTTACTACACTTCGCCGACTGTGGTGGTGGTGCGCCAGGACAGCCCCCTGTTTCGGGATGTGAGCCAGTTGCAGTCCGCCAGCATTGCCATCGAAAAAGGCTTTCTGACCGAGAAGCTGGTCAAGCTGCACTATCCCAATGTCACACCGCGACTCTTTGTCGATACGCACCGTGCATTGCAGGCGGTTGAGCAAGGTCGGGCAGATGCCTACATCGGTAACCTTCATGTGGCCAATCTGTTTATCGAGCGTCACCCGGCGTTGGCGGTGGTTGCCCAGTCTCCCTTGTTGATGGAAACCCTGCATCTTGGCGTCGCCAGCCAGAAACACACTCTTGCCATCCGGCTTGATACTGCCATTCAGTCGCTAACGGTCGAGGCGCGCAGTGAACTGGAGAAACGCTGGTTGGGGGAGAGCCTGGAGCCCAACTTTATGGGGCACAGTCATTTTTTACTGCGTCCTGATGAGCGTGGCTGGCTCTCGATGCTGCCACCGCTCAAGCTGGGGCTGATCCCCGGCTGGGTGCCCTTCTCCCATCTCGATGAGGAGGGCAATTCGGTCGGCTTGATAGCGGATTATCTGAAGGTGTTGCAAGAGAAGTTGGGGTTGGCTTACAGCCGAATATCGGTAAAGGATTGGCCTGACCTGCAACAGCAACTGCTGCATCACGAAGTCGACCTAGCAGTATTACCCGCTCGCATTATCGAGCGGCTGGTGGGTTGGCATGCCAGCGAACCCTTCGCATCATTCCCGATGGTGCTGGTGACGGCGCGCGGTAGTATTCCGATCGGGGATCTCTCTGATCTGGCTGGTAAAAAGCTGCTGCTGACCGACAGCATGCTGATCCCCCAGCTGAGGGCAATGGTGCCTGACCTTAAACTGATCACGACCAAGAGTGCCAACGAGGGGCTTGCTCGTGTCGCTGCGGGACAGGGAGATGCCTATATCGGCAATCTGGTGGTGGTCTCCCGTCTTATCACCGAGCAGTTTGATGACCGACTTCATATTGCCGCGCCCACCCCCTTCAAGGATGAGTTAGCCGTTGCGGTACGTGAGCCTTACGTCCCCTTGCTACCCTTGGTCAACCGGGTGCTTGCCAGCATGAGCGACAAGGAGAAGCGCCAGATACGCAACAGCTGGCTGGCGCTCAATTACAGCGAAGGGATCCCCAGAGCGAAACTGGTGCGTACCCTGCTGCCCGCCGGGGTGGCGATCACGCTCTTTATTCTGGTGTTGTCGGTGGCTTACTGGCGGCTGCGTCAGGAGATAGTACGTCGTCATCAGGTTGAGGCAGCACTCGCCAGAGCCAAGGCCAAAGCGGAGTCTGCCGCCACCCAGAAAGGGGAGTTTCTGGCCACCATGAGCCACGAAATTCGCACGCCCATGAATGGCATTGTCGGTATGGCGGAACAGCTCACTTTTACCGAGCTGACCCAGGATCAGCGCCAGATGGTCGAGGTTATCAACCGCGGTGCCCAGGGGTTGCATGCGCTGATCGACAACGTGCTCGACTTCGCCAAGCTGGAGGCGGGCAAGATGCAACTCGAAGAGGCCCCTTTTCTCATCCGTGAATTGATCGACAGCGTGCTGACCATGACGGTGAGCGAGGTGCATCGCAAGGGGTTGCGCGTCTATCTCTGGGCTGATGCCGGTGTGGCGGCTCGGGTAAGTGGTGATGCGCTGCGTCTGCGCCAGATCCTCTTCAACTTTGTCAGTAATGCCATCAAATTTACCGAGCGGGGCTTTATCGAGATCTCGGTGCAACTGCTAGTACAGGAGGAGGGGCAACAGCAACTGTGCTTCGGCGTGCGCGACAGCGGCATCGGTATGAGCCCAGAGGCGCTTGGCCGGATCTTCAATGCCTTTGAGCAGGCAGAGAGCTCCACCACCCGCAGTTATGGTGGTACTGGCTTGGGGCTGAGTATCTGCCAGACCTTGGCCACCTTGATGGGTGGCGAAATCCGGCTGGAGAGTGCCCCTGGGCTAGGCACTTTCATCAGCCTGACGGTTACGTTGCCAGTGTTGGCACAGCGAGAGCCGGATCTCCGTCTCAATGGCGTGCAAGCCCACATCGATCTCCATGACGAGAAGTTGTGCCACACCCTGTTGTTGCAACTTGATGCCTTGGGAGTAATACGAACGTCGGAGTCTGGTGATGCTCAGTTGCGTTTCACAGACCATGAGCTGGCGGGCAATGGGCTCATCCGGGTGCTGCCGCTGGCAACCCCCCTCGGTTATCGTTGTGATGAGGAGGGTTACACCCTCAACAGCAATCCCATGACCCGGCATGCGGTGCGGGAAGTTTGCTATCGCCAGCTTGGCTTGAGCGATGGGACGGCAACGAAAGCGATGCGAAAGAGCGCACCCATGCAGCCCTGCCGGGTATTGCTGGTGGAGGATAATCCCCTCAATCAGTCGCTGGTGATACGCCAGCTCAGGCAACTGGGGATGAACTGCGATGTGGCAGAGCATGGCCAGCAGGCTCTTGAGATGGTCGCGCAGCATCCCTATGAGCTGGTGCTCTGTGACTGTCAGATGCCGGTGATGGATGGTTATGAGTTCACGCGCAGGATACGGGCTGCAGAGAAAGGTGAGCGGCTACTGATCATCGCCATGACGGCCAATGTGTTGCCAGAGCAGGCTCAGCGCTGTTTTGCCGCGGGCATGGACGATCTGTTGGGCAAACCGGTGCTGCTGGATACTCTGCGCCAGATGTTGCAGAAGTGGCGAATCTTACCCGCGTCAACCTTGATTGATATTGCGGCCATGGAGGCATTTTTTGGTCATGGTGACAAGTTGCGGCAGATGTTTCCGCTTTTTCGCCAGGAGCTTGAACAGTCGATGGTACAGGAGTCACTTGATGACAATGCATTGGCCAATTGGGTGCATCGTCAGGCGGGGACCATCAGCATGATGATGGCGCCGGAATTGGCTGAACAGGCATGGCGATTGGAAGAAAAAATCCGTCAATTTGGATCGCCAGCTTGTACAGATGAGCTGACACGCTTTCGTGCCCAATTACAGCAAATTATCGATGAATTGACGTTATTGAGCGAAAGAGAGGGACGCTCAGTTATCGAGGGAGAGCTGGAGTAAGGGGAACTGTTCGCTCATAAAATTGCGGGGGCTGTGGCCATTGCCTGCGCTGGCTAGCCATTCCCAATCCAGTTTTGGCGAGCCCGCTTTGAAGCGTTGATAGGCAACGCCCTGATGAATGGTCAGAAAGAGGGTCGTGGGGAGTCCCAGCTTGTTGCTGTAGCGCACCATCAGATCACCCTGATAGTCGTTGCTGATTCTGACTTTGAGCGCCTGCAGTGTCAGACCGGTGGCGTGACCATGCTCGTCCCAGACTTCAAACATGATATGAACACTCTGATGTCGATGATGCCACGATGAGCAAGATGGGATGCAATTGCAACTGTCAGATCTGACAAGACCGAAAAAGTGTGAGGGGAATGGCAGAAAGCGAAAACCCGGCGCGAGGCCGGGTTTTCTTGAATGATGGTGGAGGGAGAAGGATTCGAACCTTCGAAGGCAGAGCCGTCAGATTTACAGTCTGATCCCTTTGGCCGCTCGGGAACCCCTCCACGGGGGTAAAGCAAATTGTATTCAGCCATTTCAATCAGGGAAATGGTGGAGGGAGAAGGATTCGAACCTTCGAAGGCAGAGCCGTCAGATTTACAGTCTGATCCCTTTGGCCGCTCGGGAACCCCTCCACGGGG
>NZ_JBFOCS010000081.1:0-65254 GCF_040907905.1 Aeromonas sp. s13
CGACCATTGGCCGGGCTGCTTGCTATGTGAGGTGCTGATGAGCGGACGCAGCGAGCGGGTGTGAGTTAGCGGGGCTCACGCAGCAGATTGGTGAGGGCGCTCGGCAGTTCGGGATAGCTGAAGTGAAAACCGGCCTGTTGCAGCCTTGCTGGTATCACCTTTTGTCCGGTCAGCAGCAGATCTGCCGCTTCCCCCATCACCAGTTGCAGCAGGGGGGCGGGCACGAAAAAGATGTGCGGGCGGTGCAGCGTGGTGGCAAGGGTTTGGCTGAACTCCCGGTTGCTGACCGGATGGGGCGCAGTGCCGTTGAAGATGCCGCTGCACTCTTCGTGATCCAGCAAGAACAGCATGGCGCGCACCAGATCCTGCACATGGATCCAGCTCATCATCTGGCTGCCCGATCCCATGGGGCCGCCGAGTCCGAGTCGGTAGGGGGGGAGCATTTTGGGCAGGGCGCCGCCATCCATGCCAAGCACCAGTCCGATCCGCACGATACAGACCCGGGTTTGGCGGCTCTGGGCCTCTTGCGCCAGGGTCTCCCACTGCTGGCAGAGCTGGTGAGTAAACTCGTCGTTGGGGGAGCGGCACTGCTCATCGAGGGTTTCGGTGCCCTGTCTGCCATACCAGCCGATAGCGGAGGCGTTGATCAGCACCTTGGGCGGCGTGCTGGATAGCTTGATGAGATCCACCAGCTGCTCGGTCAGTAGCCAGCGGCTATCGCAGAGCAGCTGTTTGCGCGACTCGCTCCAGCGTCCGGCGGCGATGGGTTCACCGGCCAGATTGATCACTGCGTCCACGTCATTGAGGTCATCAAGCCGGTCGAGGTTATCCAATACCTTGATATCGTGACCGAGCAGGGAGTAAGCACGGCTCCCCTGCCTGCTCAATACCACGACCTCGTGATTGACCTTGAGATGGGCAACCAGCTTGCGGCCGATAAAGCCGGTTCCTCCGGTAATAAGAATCTTCATCGCTGCATGCTCCTGCTGCCGTTTGCTCAACTTTAATGGTGTGGCTTCCCTTCAACAAGTGAGACGTGCTTCGGGAGTTTTCTGTTTGACGTTTGTTAACTCTATCCTCTTCTTACGACATATTGTTGAACAATAGTTTGAATTGATTGATTTTTGTTGTGTGGATATTTGTTGAACAATCGCTATTATGGCGACCCTTTTCGCCTGTCCACAGAGGCTGTCACCCATTATCCGAGCATCAAAGAGGCCGCCATGCCATTTCGTCGTTTGAAACTTCGCCAGCTTTACTCGAGGATTCTGGTTGCGCTGCTGATGGGGGGCGGGATCCTGCTGCTGGGGGTTATTGCCGTTATCTGGCAGACCGTGACGGAGACAGAGCGTGATGCCGATTCACGGTTGCAGCATGCCCGGATGATGTTTGATCGCTCCATCGGTCATGCCCGGCAGGCGGCCATCAATGTGGAGGGGATGCTTGGTCACTCCTGCAAGGAGGCGGCACAACTGCTGCGCGAGCAGGTGGCCACGGTGCCCGATGTCCGTTCCGCCAATCTGGCTGTCGGCAGCCACATCTACTGCACATCGCTCTATGGTGACTACGATGGCCCCTTCAATCCCGACCGCTATGTGGATGGCAGGTTGCAACTGCTGCCTGGCAATGAGGTCACACCGGATCGCCCCTTGATCGTGCTGCGTCATGAAACTGACAAGGGGAGTGTGCTGATCGGTGTAGATGGCTACTACCTGCGCAATACCCTGGAGATCTCCAGCAAGAACTCCCCGATGGCTCTGGTGGTGGGGCAGAGGGCTCTGTTTGGCTCAGGTCAGGTCGGGGCGGCGCCCTCTCCGACAGAAGAGGGTTATATTGCCCTCGCTTCGGCCGATTTCCCCTATCAGGTCGTCACCCGGGTCACGGTGCATGACTACTGGAGCCACGCATGGCGCTACTCCAGATATACCTTGTTCCTCTCTCCGCTGCTGGCACTGCTGATTGGATTCGGCACCTTCAGGCTGATGGGGCGTAGCAGCTCACCAGCGGAAGAGCTCAAGCGGGCGTTGATCGAGGAGGAGTTTATCCCCTATCTGCAGCCGGTGGTCTCCGGTGAGGATGAGCAGTGGCGTGGCTGTGAGGTGCTGATGCGCTGGCAGCATCCCAAGCAGGGGATGATCTCGCCGGATCGCTTTATTCCGCTGGCGGAAGATAGCGGGCTGATCGTGCCCATGACCAGCCTGTTGATGGCCCAGGTGCGCGACCACTTCTCCCCTTATGCCCGCAAGCTGCCGGCCAAGTTCCATTTTTGCTTCAATATCAGCGCCAAACACTTTCAGGATCTCGACCTGTTGGCTGACTGCAAGGCCTTTCTCGACGCGTTTAAGGACAATCCCGTTGATTTGGGGCTGGAGCTGACCGAGCGTGAACTGCTGGTAGCTGATGAGACAACCGCTCAGATGTTTGCCGAACTGCGCCAACTGGGCGTCTTAATCTCTATCGATGACTTTGGCACCGGTCACTCCAGTCTCACCTATCTGCAACAGTTTCAGGTCGATGCACTCAAGATTGATCGGAGCTTTGTAGAGATGATCGGCACGGATGCACTCTCCAGCCATATCGTTGAAAACGTGATTGATCTGGCGAAGCGACTTGAATTGATCCTGATCGCGGAGGGGGTCGAGAAGCAGTCGCAGGCGGACTACCTGCGGGCGCGCCACGTTGACTATCTGCAAGGGTATCGTTACAGCCGCCCCATCCCGATGAAGCAGTTTTGCAAGACCTTGTTTGGCTGAACGGTTGAATGGGGAGCATAAAAAAACCAGCGATCGCTCGCTGGTTTTTTGTTGGTACGGTTTGGCTTGGGCGATCAGAGCATGCGCTGGAGGGCGCGGGCCAAGCGTTTGACCCCCTCTTCAATGGTCGCTTCATCGACGCAGGAGAAGCTCAGGCGCAGGGTGTTCTTGATCTCGGGGCGCACGTAGAAGGGGGCACCGGGTACGAAGGCCACCTTCTCCTTGATCGCCTCGTCAAACAGCGCCATGGCACTGATGTGGGCTGGCAGAGTCAGCCAGAGGAACATGCCCCCTTCCGGTCGGGTGTAGCTGACGCCGGGCGGGCAGTGACGGGCCAAAGCGGCCTCCATGGCAGCGCGCTGGCGGCCATAGACCTCCTTGATCTTCTCCAAGTGAGCGTCGAGGGAGTTGTCGGTCAGGAAGCGGTGCAGCACCTGCTGGCTGAAGGCGTTGCTGTGCAGATCGGTCGCCTGCTTGGCGATGGTCACCTTCTTGCGCAGCCACTCCGGCATCACCATCCAGCCCAGACGGAAGGCAGGCACCACGGTTTTCGAGAAAGAGCCGAGCAGCACGGTATTGTTTGGCGCCAGCTTGGCAATCGGGGGGAGATGCTCCCCTTCGAAGCGCAGCTCGCCGTAGGGATCATCTTCCACCATCAACAGCTCGTGGCTGATCAGCCGCTCCGCCAGTGCCTCGCGGTTGGAGCGGCTGTAGGAGACACCGCTCGGGTTCTGGAAGTTGGGCACGCCGTAGAGCAGCTTGGCATTGGAGCCGCTTGCCAGCAGCGCATCCAGCGCTGCCAGGTCCAGTCCCTCTTCTTCCAGGGTGATCGGCTTGAAGGTGGGCTGGTAGACAGAAAAAGCCTGAATGGCGCCAAGGTAACCCGGCTCTTCGATGATGAGATCCTGACCCTCGTCGATCAGCACCTTGCCCAGCAGATCCAGCGCCTGCTGGGAGCCGCTGGTGATGAGGATGTTGTCCGGATTGATCTGCATGCCGTGGCGGGCCAGATAGCGGTCGGCAATATACTGGCGCAGCGGGGCGAAGCCCTCGGTCGCCGCATATTGCAGGGCGGCAGCCCCCTGTTCGCGCAGTACATCCTGACAGGCCTGATCGATCGCCTTGACCGGAAACAGGTGAGGATTGGGCAGACCACCGGCGAAGGAGATGATCTCCGGATTGGCGGCAACTTTGAGGATTTCACGGATAAAGGAAGGCTCGACCTTCTCGAAGCGCTGGGCAAAAAACGGCTGCATAGACAATTCTCTCGGCATGTGGGCGGTCGCTCCATTCGACCGCCAGGTTATCCGTTTGTATCAGATTTCAGAAATGAGGCAATGATTGTCACAAAAATCGCCAAAAAAGGGCTGGAACGACTCTACTGCGGATTATATTGGACGGTTAGTCGGTATGGTGATGCCACTGAGGGAGCTGGGAAGTGGATGGCCGGAATATTTGTTGCGCGAAACACTTGCGCCTTGGGCCTATCTTGGGATAATTCGCTCCCCTGTTTTCGCGGGTCGATGAAATGCCGAGCCGCGAGCGGTCCCGCTCGGGATCGGACACAAGATGTATTACCCGGATTGATGAAATAACGAGACCATTATGCCTGTGACCCAAGATGTATTTAACGAAGACGGCAAGTTCATGCGCAAGATCCGCAGCTTTGTCCGTCGCGAAGGCCGCCTGACCAAAGGGCAGGAGAAGGCCCTGGAAGAGCTCTGGCCGGTCATGGGCATCGATTTCGAGCCAAAGCAGCTCGATCTGGTCGCACTGTTTGGCCGTGAAGCACCTGTGGTGCTGGAGATCGGCTTTGGCATGGGCGCCTCTCTGGTAGAGATGGCCAAGAATGCCCCCGAGAAGAACTTCATCGGCATTGAAGTACACTCCCCGGGCGTGGGTGCCTGTCTGGGTACCGCTCAGGAAGCGGGCGTCACCAATCTGAAGGTGATCTGCCACGATGCGGTCGAGGTGCTGGAGCACATGATCCCGAACGGTTCACTCTCCTGCCTGCAGCTCTTCTTCCCGGATCCCTGGCACAAGAGCCGTCACCACAAGCGCCGCATCGTACAGCCTGCGTTTGCCCAGGATATTCGCCTGAAGCTGGCCATCGGTGGCGTGTTCCACATGGCGACCGACTGGGAAAACTATGCCGAGCATATGCTGGAAGTGATGAGCGCCGCCGAGGGTTACGAGAATACCTCTGCCACCGGCAACTGGGTGCCTCGTCCGGACTGGCGTCCGCTGACCAAATTTGAACAACGTGGCCACCGTCTCGGCCACGGGGTTTGGGATCTGATTTTCAAGCGTGTCAGCTAAGCTGGCACGTCAACACACCTAGCGTATCAACTAACTTGAGGAGCTATCATGGCCAATCGTAGCCGCCGCCTGCGCAAGAAACTGCGCGTCGATGAATTCCAGGAAATGGGTTTCGACATCAGTTTCAACTTCCCGGTCGGCACTGCCGAAGAGACCATCGATGCGGTAGTCGATGCGATGATCGATGAGGTTGTTGAACCCCGTAAACTGGCTTTTGCCGGCTCCGGTCACCTGGCCTGGGAAGGGATGATCTGCACCCAGCAACTGGGCAAGTGTACCGAAGAAGACCGCGCTGCCGTCAAATCTTGGCTGGAAGGCAAGGGGATGGAAGCCGTGGTCGTTACCGAGCTGTTCGACCTCTGGTACGGTGAACCGGCCTGATACAAGGCTGCCGCATCTGGCGCCTTGTTGTGGGTAACTGAAAAATCCCGCCGCTGGCGGGATTTTTGTCAGTGGGGATGGGATCTCCACCGCTGTTTTAGTCATGGAATCGCTTATTGCTTATGGTGTTGTCATCCGAATTACTGGCCAGCATCCTTGAAGAGGTGCGCCCGTTGCTGGGACAAGGCAAGGTGGCCGACTACATTCCGGCACTGGCTCAGGTGCCTGCCGATCGGCTGGGTATCGCAGTCTGTACCGTCGAGGGGGAGCTGTTCACCGCCGGTGACGCTTTTGAACCCTTCTCCATCCAGAGTATCTCCAAGGCCCTGAGCCTGACCCTGGCACTCACTCTCTATCAGGAGGAGGAGATCTGGGCCCGTGTCGGCAAGGAGCCCTCCGGCCAGCCCTTTAACTCGCTGGTTCAGCTCGAGTTCGAGCAGGGGATCCCCCGCAACCCCTTTATCAATGCCGGGGCGCTGGTGGTGAGCGATCTGCTGGAGACCCGCCTCACTGCGCCCCGTCAGCGTACCCTCGAGCTGGTGCGCCGTCTTTCCGGCAATCCGGCCATCATGGCGGATCAGGTGGTCGCCCGTTCCGAATATCAGCACTCTGCCCGCAACGCCGCCATCGCCTATCTGATGAAGGCCTACGGCAACTTCGAAAACGAAGTGGACAAGGTGCTGCAAAGCTACTTCAATGCCTGTGCCATTCGCATGAGCTGCGTCGATCTGGCGCGGGCATTCATCTATCTGGCCAACCGTGGTGTGCCACTGGGTGAGAGCGTGCCGCTGCTGCCCGCCCGCACCACCAAGCAGGTCAACGCCCTGCTCGCCACCTGTGGCCTCTATGACGAGGCGGGCGATTTTGCCTATCGGGTCGGCATGCCGGGCAAATCGGGGGTCGGCGGCGGTATCATCGCCCTGATCCCGGGCGAGCTCTGCGTCTGTGTCTGGTCGCCCGAGCTCAATAAAGCCGGCAACTCGCTGGCGGGCACGGCGGCACTGGAGCTGCTGTCCGAGCGGCTGGGTCGCTCCATTTTTTAACCTTGTTCACTATGAATCGAGAAATCACCATGAAACGACATCTTCGCTTCCTGCAGGCCGCGCTGGCGACCTTACTGCTCTGGTGTGCCCTGCCCGCCGTGGCAGGGGAGTTGCCACCGCTCTCGCTGGCCGATGCCAAGGCCAAACAGGCTGTCATCCTGGATACCCGCGCCAGCTACTTCTATCAGGGGTGGCCGATGGAAGGGGAGAAGCAGGGCGGCCATGTGGCGGGTGCCGAGAACCTCTCTGCCGAGTGGAAATACAGCGATGAAGAGTGGCCAAAGGCGCTCGAGATCAAGGGGCTGAAAGCCGATCGTCCGGTCGCTCTGTATGGTGCGCCGCGCGAAGTGGCCGAGGTGGCCCGTCTGCTGCGCAAGCAGGGGATCAAGCAGCTGTTCGAGCTGCAAGGGTGGCAAGCCGCACCGCGCGAGTCGCTGGCACGCTGGCAGCAGCTGGTCTATCCGCGCTGGTTGGCGGATCTGCAAGAGGGCAAGCCGGTTGCCGCGGCGCCCAAGGGCGACTGGAAGCTGTTTGAAGTGGATTGGGGTTCACCCAAGGCCTACCTCATCAGCCACATCCCAGGGGCCGGTTATATCGATACCAACAGCCTCGAAGAGGAGCCGCTGTGGAACAAGGTCTCTGACGAAGCGCTCAAGAAGCTGCTGCTGGATAACGGCATCCGTCACGACACCACCGTCATCCTCTATGGTCGCAACACCATGGCGGCCGCCCGTGCCGCGCATCTGATGATGTATGCGGGGGTGGAAGATGTACGCCTGCTGGACGGTGGCCTGGATGCCTGGTTTATCCAGCACCTGCGCACCGAAACCGGTCTGCCCAACAAATATGAGCCGGTGAAGGAGTTTGGCGTGGCCATTCCCGCTCACCCCGAGTACTACACCACGCTAAGTCAGGCGAAAGAGCTGCTTAAGCAGCCCGATAGCGCGCTGGTCAGCGTGCGTACCTGGGACGAGTTTGTCGGCAACACCTCAGGTTACAGCTACATCAAGCCGAAGGGCGATATCCCGGGGGCCAAGTGGGGTCATGGTGGCGTCGATGCCAACAGCATGAGCGACTTCCACAACCCGGACGGCACCATGAAGCCGGCCCGCGAGATCCTAGCCATGTGGGAGCAGTGGAATATCGAGCCAACCCAGCAGGCGGCGTTCTACTGCGGTACCGGCTGGCGCGCCTCCGAGGCCTTCTTCTACGCTTGGCTGATGGACTGGAAACAGATCAGCGTCTACGACGGTGGTTGGTACGAGTGGAGTTCCGATCCCAAGAACCCGACCGTGACCGGTGAGCGCCAGCCCGCCAAGTCATGATTGCGTTCTTGCGCTTGAAAGAAGAGGCCGGACAGAGATGTCCGGCCTTTTTCATTGCGCTCGCCACCCGGCCAGATAGCGAGGCTAAGTCGCTGATTATTGACGGCGATCCCGCTTTGCTCATCGCGCCATCCCGTGCCGTGCGATTGAACTAGGCTTCAAGAAACATCCTCGTGGTGAGGATGATCGCAGAAGAGGCCGCAATGAAAAAACTGATGATGATCCTGGTGTGTGCCCTGGGGCTGGTGGCATGCAGCTCCCAATACATCATGAGCACCAAGGATGGCAAGATGATCACCACAGAGAGCAAACCCAAGCTGGATGAGAGTACCGGCATGTATCGCTATTACGATCATGAAGGGCGCGAGGTGATGATCAAGAAAGATGACGTGACCCAAATTATGGAGCGCTAAGCGCTCTCTTGCCGCAAGGGCCGCTATCTGCGGCCCTTCTCATTTTCGCCGAAAAGTCGCGCTGTTTTCTCTGTTTATCCCCGCACATTCGCAGCAAATTCAGCCGTGATACAGCTTCCGTTATGGTTTAACCCTTATCATCACACTCCATTTTTTATTGGAGGTGTTATGTCCTTGATGTCTATCTGGAATTCCCGTTTTTCTGCACGCAGCTTGCTGGGTGCTGTCTTGCTGGTGGTGGCGTCAGCCAGCCATGCCGGTGACGATCAGTTCACACTGGGGCGGACTATTTTACTGGGAGCCGGTGATCATGGTGCGACAATTCCTTTGGTGATTTGCCGTCAGACCAAATATATCAAGGTGAAGGCGGAGCGTGATTTGACCCTGGATCGGGTGGTGGTGACCTATGGTGGTGATCGTACCAAGACCATTCGTTTCGATCGGGAAATGAGCAGTGATAAAGAGACCGAGTGGAAATCACTGGGCTCGCGCCGTTGTGTGAAAAAAATCGAAGTGTACGGTAATTCAGAGCGCAGCAAAGCGGGCGTAAAAGTATTCGGCCGCAAATAATTGATGCAGTTTTTCTGCGCAAACAGATGAGTTAAAAATAATGGCGAGCCGTGGCTCGCCATTATTTTTTATGGTCGGGTTCGCTATTTTTTCGGCCGAAACGGCTTGATGACAGTTTCATCGCACTCAAGATACGGCCCTTCCATCAAATCGATACAGTAGGGGATGGCGGGGAAGACTGCATCCAGACATTCGCGGATTGATTTGGGCTTGCCCGGCAGATTGACGATCAGGGTATCGTCGCGCAGCCCGGCAGTCTGGCGCGATAGAATGGCAGTCGGCACAAACTTGAGGGATTCGGCCCGCATCAGCTCGCCAAAGCCCGGCATCATGCGATCACATACCGCCTCGGTCGCTTCCGGCGTGACATCCCGCTTGGCCGGGCCGGTGCCGCCTGTAGTGACGATGAGGCAACACTGCTCCTCATCCGCCAGCCGGATCAGGGTCGCTTCAATCTGATCCTGCTCATCGGGGATCACCAGATAGACAGGTTCCCACTCCGAGGTCAGATAGGCGCTCAGGGTGTCGATGATGGCCTTGCCGGAGAGGTCTTCATAGATACCCGCGCTGGCGCGATCGCTGACGGTGACGATACCGATTTTTGCCTTGCTCATGGTCTGCTCTTGAATGTCCGATAAAAGTGGCAATTAAAATAACATAATCAGTGAGATATGTTAAACCGTCAGGAGATGACGCGGGTCGGTGAGGGAAGAATAAAGTGTCGAATGAAGCAAAATAAGGCCACCCGGATTTTTATTTGCAATAAAAAACAGAAAATCACAACCTAAAATGTATAAGTGTTTTATCTCGCATGAATTTAAAACAATCGCTTGTTTCCAAACACAATTAAAATAGATAGACACCCTCGTAGTGACCATTGTCCAGTTTAGTCGCCAGTGGATGGATTGAACCCTTTTTAGCCGCGTCGTATATACAGATTTATATGGCTGGGACGTGATGGTGTGGTACCGCAGTGTGTTGCCAGCAATAGTCGCCAAGGAGGGCATATGGAGTTGCCTGATTTTGACACCCTGAAGGAGTTGGCTGCGAGTGAGCCCTCCCGGCTGGATGCGATTCTGGAGCAGCAGATCGACCAGTTGATGGCCCGTGCGAGCCCCGATCAGCGGCGCCGTCTGCGCGGGTTGCAGTTCAAGATTGATGGTCAGCGCCGTCTGGCGAAAAACAATCTTGATAGCTGTATCCGGATTACCAACATGATGAGGGAATCTTTTTATTTGATGCGCAGCGAAATGAGCCAGTTCAGAGAAGAGGGGGACCATCCGCCTGAAAGCGATGGCAGTGGTAAAATAATCCATCTGACGGACTATCGACGTCGCAAATAATCTGCAATAACCCCCTTGGTTGATATTTCAGCCAAATCGGTGAAGCCATAATAAAGGGGATTCCTGGCGACCTGATTGTTATGGTTTTTAATGTTAGTCGTAATGTATTTGTGATGTAACTTCTTTTCTCCTTCTTGTAATAACTAATTAGTCAGGTTGTGATAGGGGTGGATGAATAACAGTAAAAGTTAGGCTAATATGGCCGAAATTTTTATTGCTACGACTCGAAGGGATTATGAGAAGTATCACACCAAGACGGGTGTTGTCGCGGGAGCAACAGACAGAGATCACCCGCATTATCGTCAAGGTGGGTCAGATGTTGGCCCAGTTCGGGGCGGAGAGCCGGATCATCGAGCAGACCACGGTGCGGCTGGGGATGGCGCTGGGGCTGGAGAGTGTCGAAATGGCCATCTCTTCCAGTGCCATCGTGCTCACCAGTCTCTATCAGGGGGGTTGCGTCACCACTACCCGGCGGGTGCGCGAACATGGCATCAATATGCAGGTGGTGTGCGAGATCCAGCGGATCTGCATCATGGCGGAAAAAGAGCTGATCGGTGCCCGTGAAGTGCGCCAGCGGCTCGAGGCCATCGTCCCCTTCCACTATCACCCTTGGTTGGTGG
Source organism: Aeromonas sp. s13 (assembly GCF_040907905.1). NCBI lineage: Bacteria > Pseudomonadati > Pseudomonadota > Gammaproteobacteria > Aeromonadales > Aeromonadaceae > Aeromonas > Aeromonas sp. s13. The sequence goes on from NZ_JBFOCS010000081.1 coordinate 10,768, forward strand.
TCCCCATGGTGGGGCTCTCCTGTGGCGCCTTTAGCCTGCTGTTTGGTGGTGATTGGCCCATCTTCCTGGTGACCTGTTTCTCGTCTGCCGTGGCGATGCGGGTGCGCCAGCTGATGGCCCGCCATCACCACAGCCCGCTCATCAACTTTGCCGCCACCGGCTTTATTGCCACCTTGCTCTCCTCCAGCGCCACCTTCTTCAACTGGGGTGACCAGCCTTATCTCGCCATGGCGGCCAGCGTGCTGCTGCTGGTGCCGGGCTTTCCGCTGATCAATGCGGTCTCCGACATGGTTAAGGGCTACTTCAACATGGGCTTGGCCCGCTGGGGGACTGCGACCCTGCTGACCATCAGCGCCGCCATAGGTATCATTTTGGCCATGTCGGTCACCGGGATCTGGGGGTGGAAAGTATGATGGATTTGCTCTGGCTACTGGCCAAGGATGCCTTCTGGTCCTCCATCCCGGCGGTGGGGTTTGCCATGCTGTTCAACGTGCCGCCACGGATGCTGAAGTATTGCGCCATGGGCGGCGCGCTGGCCCACAGCCTGCGTACCCTGCTGATCCACTATGGTATGCCCATCGAGTGGGCGACGCTGGCTGCGGCGACCACGGTCGGCTTTGTCTGCGTCTACTGGTCTCGCCGTCTGCTGGCGCCGCGTCCGGTGTTCAGCGTTGCCTCCATCATTCCGATGATCCCGGGCAGTTATGCGTTCAAGACCATGATTGCGGTGGTGGAGCTCAATATCAATGGCGTGACCATGGAGTTGATCCAGAGTGCGGTGGAGAACGGCCTCAAGGCCCTCTTTATCGTCGGTGCCCTCAGTTTCGGTTTGGCGATCCCCTCTCTGGTCGTGTACCGTAACCGCCCAATAATCTGACAGACGGTGAGAGGCCCCATGAAGATTTCCATGATTGCCGCCATGGCCCACGACAGGGTGATCGGCAAGGACAACCAGATGCCCTGGCATCTGCCTGCCGATCTGGCTCACTTCAAGCGTCTCACCCTCGGCAAACCGGTATTGATGGGGCGCAAAACCTTCGAATCCATCGGTCGACCGCTACCCGGACGGCGCAATCTGGTGATCAGCCGCAATCCCGGCTATCAGGCTGAGGGCATTGAGGTGGTGGGCTCCGTCGAGGCGGCGCTGGCGCTGTTGGCAGGCAGCTCGGTGGAGGAGTTGATGGTGATCGGTGGTGGTCATCTCTATGCCGAGATGTTGCCGAGCGCGGATTGTCTCTACCTGACCCGCATCGATCTGGCGGTGGAGGGGGATACCCGCTTCCCTGCTTTTGACGATGGTCAGTGGCAACGCGTTGATTGCGAGAGCCACCCTGCCGATGAGAAGAACCCGCACCCCTATAGCTTTGAGACCTGGCTGCGCCGCTGACGGGCGAATGCTAATGGGCAAATAACAACAAGGGCATCTTCGGATGCCCTTGTTGTTCTGTTGGGTTTTAAAGACGGGATTAGATGCCTGAGCCGTCGTTCTCGCCATTTTCCTCGTGCAAACCGCACTCGCGCTTGAGGCCGAAGAAGCGGGTCTGCTCCTCGCTCATGCCGGGCTCCCACTTGGCGGTGGTGTGGACATCGCCCACCGAGAGATAACCCTGCTCCCACAGCGGGTGGTAGGGGAGGTCGAACTCCTTGAAGTAGTAGAAGACATCCTTGTTGCTCCAGTCGATCACCGGCAGGAACTTGAAGCGGCCGCGCTGGATGCCCAGCACCGGCAGCTTGCCACGGCTGCCGGACTGCTCCCGGCGCAGGCCGGAGAACCAAGTCTGGGCCCCCAGCTCACGCAGGGCACGGTCCATCGGCTCCACCTTGTTGAGCTGGTTGTAGCGGGTGATCCCCTCTCCCCCCTGCTCCCAGAGGAGGCCAAATCGCGCCTCCTGCCAGGCTGGGCTGAGCTCGGCCCGGTAGATCTTCAGGTTGAGCGCGAGGCGCTCGGTCAGCTCGTCGATGAAACGGTAGGTCTCGGGGAAGAGATAACCGGTATCGGTCAGCACTACCGGCACGTCGGCCCGTTCGCGACTTACCAGATGGAGCATCAGCGCCGCCTGAATACCGAAACTGGAGGAGAGCACATGCTCCCCCGGCAGATTGGCCAGGGCCCAGCGCACCCGCTCGGGGGCGCTCATGGTATCCAGCTCCCGGTTGAGGGGCGCGAGTGCCTCGACTTGCTCCTCACGGCTGAGGGCCAGCAGTGCCTGCAGGTCAAGGCGGCCATCTTCAGTGACATTAAGCGGCATAGAAGTCCCTCGCAGAATCGATAACGGGGGCAATTACCCCAACCCGGATCACGAAGTCGCCGAAGCACTCACCCTGATTGCGCTCGGTGGCCCAGCGGCCGATCAGCGCGTCCAGTTCGGCCAGGATCTGCGGCTCGGTGATGTTCTCCTGATAGAGGCGCGGAATGCGGGTGCCTTCCAGGTTGCCCCCCAGATGGAGGTTGTAGCGGCCGGGCGCCTTGCCCACCAGACCCACTTCCGCCAGCATGGCGCGGCCGCAGCCGTTGGGGCAGCCGGTGACCCGGAAGATGATGGCGTCATCCGCCAGCCCATGTTTGGTTAGCAAGCCCTCGATGTCGGTGACAAAGGCGGGCAGCATGCGCTCGGCCTCGGCCATCGCCAGCGGGCAGGTGGGCAGGGCCACACAAGCCATGGACTGCTTGCGCTGCTCGCTTACGCCGTCATCCAGCAGGCCGTATTGGCGTGCCAGCCCTTCGATGCGGGCTTTTTCGCTGGCAGGTACCCCGGCGATGATCAGGTTCTGGTTGGCGGTCAGGCGAAAATCCCCCTGATGCACCTTGGCGATCTCCAGCATGCCGGTTTTGAGCGGCTTGCCCGGGAAGTCCAGCAGGCGGCCATTCTCGATAAACAGGGTGAGGTGATGCTTGCCGTCGATCCCCTCGACCCAACCGAAGCGATCGCCACGGCTGGTGAACTCATAGGGGCGAACCGGCCCGAACTGGATGCCGGCGCGGCTCTCCACCTCGGCCTTGAAGGCTTCGACGCCAACGCGCTCCAGGGTGTACTTGGTCTTGGCGTTCTTGCGGTTGACCCGGTTGCCCCAGTCGCGCTGGGTGCTGACCACGGCGGCCGCCACCTCCAGCACGTGGGAGAGCGGAATAAAGCCAAAATCGCTCGCCTTGCGCGGGTAGGTGCTGGTGTCGCCGTGGGTCATGGCCAGCCCGCCGCCCACCAGCACGTTGAAGCCCACCAGCTTGCCATGCTCGGCAATGGCCACGAAGTTGAGATCGTTGGCGTGGATATCCACATCGTTGTGAGGCGGGATCACCACAGTGGTCTTGAATTTGCGCGGCAGGTAGTTGGAGCCTAGGATCGGCTCCTCGTCCTGCCCCAGTTTTTCACCGTCCAGCCAGATCTCCACGTAGGCGCGGGTCTTGGGTAGCAGGTGTTCGGATATCTTCTTGGCCCACTCGTAGGCCTCCTGATGCAGCTCGGACTCCACCGGGTTGCTGGTGCAGAGCACGTTGCGGTTCACATCGCCGGCGGTGGCTATGCTGTCGATGCCGGTGCTGTTGAGGGTCTGGTGCATCAGCTTGATGTCGCGCTTCAATACCCCGTGGAACTGGAAGGTCTGACGGGTGGTCAGGCGGATGCTGCCGTAGAGGCTGTGCTCTTCGGCGAACTTGTCGATGATCTGCCACTGGGCTGGGGTGATGATCCCACCCGGCAGGCGGGCACGCAGCATGACGTTGTGCAGCGGCTCCAGCTTCTGGGCGGCGCGCTCCGGGCGGATGTCGCGGTCATCCTGCTGGTACATGCCGTGAAAGCGGATCAGCTGGAAGTTGTCGCCGTTGAAGCCACCGGTGAGTGGATCCTGCAGATCCTGCTCAATGGTGCCGCGCAGGAAGTTGCTCTCGCGCTTGAGGCGCTCGTTGTCGGCCAGCGGCCCTTCGACCGGACCCGTTTTTGGGTGAGAAAGAGGTTGTTTACTCATCAATAGACATCCCTTTGATAACGTTTGGCACGACGCAATTCGCTCAAATACTCTTCTGCTTCCTCACGGCTCTTGTGACCGTGTTCGGCAATCACATCCAGCAGGGCCTCCTGTACATCCTTGGCCATCTTGTTGGCGTCGCCACACACATAGAAGTGAGCGCCTGCTTCCAGCCACTGGTAGAGCTCAAGCCCTGCCTCGCGCAGGCGATCCTGCACATAAATTTTGTTGGCCTGATCCCGGCTGAAGGCTAGCGAGATCTTCGACAGCAGCCCCGATTTCACATAACGCTGCCACTCCACCTGATAGAGGAAATCCTGGGTAAAGTGGGGGTTGCCGAAGAAGAGCCAGTTCTTGCCCGAGGCCCCGATGGCTTCCCGCTCCTGCATAAAGGCGCGGAATGGGGCGATGCCGGTACCCGGGCCCACCATGATGATGAGGGTATCGGGATTGGCGGGCAGGCGGAAGTTGTCGTTGTGCTCGACAAACACCCGTACCTTGGCGCCCTCTTCAAGGCGATCAGCGAGAAACGAAGAGGCGCCACCACTGCGCACCGTGCCGTCCTCTTGCGGATAGCGCACCACCCCGACGGTCAGGTGCACCTCCTCTTCCACTTCGCGCTGGCTTGATGCGATGGAGTAGAGGCGCGGGGTGAGCGGGCGCAGCAGGCCAAGCAGCTGCTCGGCAGTGAGCGCGGTCGGGAAGCGCTTCAGTACATCCACAATCTGGGCTGAAGCGACCAGCGCATTGACCTGGGCCTTGTCGCCTGCCAGATCTTTCAGTGCAGCGTTGCCTGATATGTCAGCAAGGCCTGTGATAAAGCCACCGTGCAACCGGGTCAGTTCGAAGTGACCGGTCAGTGCGGCGTGCAAGGTGCCGTGAGCCGTGGCTTCATCGCCAGAGAGGCCGGTCAGGGCCAGCACTTCGCCCACCAGTTCGGCGTCATTGTCGAACCAGACACCGAGGGCATCCCCCGGCTGATAGGTGAGGCCGGAGTCGGCCAGATTGATTTCGATATGGCGGATATCCTTGGTGGAATCCCGGCCGGTGATCTTCTGATTGACCGACAGGCGGGCAGGGAAGGGGTTCTCCTTGCTGTACTGGCTGTGGCCAACCGCCTGCTGCACCGCGCTGGCTACGCTGTTGCTGGCAGCACCGGTAGAGAGGGTCGTGGCAATGGCGTTGAGCGCTTGTTCGCCCCACGACTTGGCTGCATCCTGATAATCCACATCGAGGCTGGCGAGTTCATAAATGCGCTCGGCTCCAGCGGTGGCGAGGAAGTTGTCAAAATCTTTGCCGGTCTGGCAGAAAAATTCGTAGGAGCTGTCACCCAGCCCCAGCACCGCGAACTTGAGGCCGTCCAGCTTGCCGATCTTGCCTTTTTTAAGCTGCTCGAACAGATCGACTGCGCTCTCCGGCGGTTCACCCTCCCCGTAAGTGCTCACTACCACCAGCAGATGGCTCTCTTTCTTGAGCTGCTTGGGTTTGTAGTCGGCCATCGACGCTAGGGTAACGGGTAGGCCACGGGCCTCTGCCTGCGCCTTGATGGCAGTGGAGACCCCTTTGGCGTTGCCGGTCTGGGAGCCGTAGAGAATGGTCAGGCTGCCGCAGGGAGCGACGACTGCTGCGCCTGCGGTCGCAACGGGTTGGACGCCCGCCTGGGAGAGGCCGTAGAGATATCCGCTCACCCAGGTCAGTTGCTGGGTATTGAGGGTCGAGAGTACCTGACCCAGCTGACGTTGCTGCTCGTCAGAGAGGGGGGAGAGGTTGAATGGGGAATCCTTCAATTGCATCACACGCGTCTTCCATGGTCTGATTTTTGGCCAGATTAAAGGGCGTGTTGGATAACAACAAAGAATAAAAATGTCTTCTTTATTCTATTAATGCATTAAAGGGGCAGAGGTACGCCTGTTCCCGCAGCAAAAGAGGGGCGTGGTATAAAGAGCGTTAAATGAGAGCCACTTGATAACACAGGAAGTGCCATGTCGAATATCCGATTGTTTCATGTCAATGCGTTCAGTCAGCAGCCCCTTGGTGGCAATCCCACGGTGGTCGTATTGGGAGCAGCCCTGCCTGATGCCAGCCAGTTGGCGATGGCAGCCGAGTTCAATCTCTCCGAGACAGCCTTTCTGGTACAACTTGGCAGAGCCCATTATCAGTTGCGCTGGTTCACGCCGAAAGTCGAGGTTGATCTCTGCGGTCATGGCACCTTGGCGGCTGCTCATGTGTTGTGGCAGACAGGGGCGGTAGCTGCATACGAGACTATCCGCTTCGAGACCCGCAGTGGTGAGCTGCTGGCCCGGCGCGAAGGGGAGTGGATTTGGCTCGATTTTCCGCGTATCGAAGTGACGCCACTGATGCTGGATCCCGCCTATGCAGCCGCGCTTGGTTGCCAGCCACGACAGACTCTGGCGGCCGGGGCCAAGTTCTTGCTGGAGCTGGCAAGTGAAGAGGAGATCCTCGCGCTTTCGCCTGATTTCCATGCACTGCGCGCTCTGCCGGGATGGGGGGTGATAGTGACGGCGCCCTCAAACGACTCTAACCATGATTTTGTCTCCCGATATTTCGCCCCTTGGGTGGGCGTCGATGAGGATCCGGTTACTGGTTCCAACCACTGCGCTCTGGTGCCCTTTTGGGCCGAACGGTTTGGTAAACGGCAACTGCGGGCCCGTCAGATTTCGGCCCGTGGTGGTGAGTTGCGGCTTGAACTGCAGGAGGATCGGGTACTGATTGCCGGTCAGGCCGTCACATTGTGGCAGGGGGAGTGGCTGCTACCGCCAGCCTCATAAGCGGTAAGCATTCGTCAATTGTTGTGAGCATTATAAAAAAACGCCCCGCTGTGGCGGGGCGTTTTTATGGGCTATCACGCTTGGGATTGACCCAAGGGATTTAGCTGGCTTCTGTGGGCCTTACTTCTGCGGACGCAGGGCCGGGAACAGAATGACGTCACGGATGGTGTGGCTGTTGGTGAACAGCATCACCAGACGGTCGATACCGATACCCTGACCGGCAGTCGGCGGCAGGCCGTGCTCCAGTGCGGTGACGAAGTCGGCGTCGTAGAACATGGCTTCGTCGTCGCCTGCTTCTTTCTGATCAACCTGATCCTGGAAGCGCTTGGCCTGGTCTTCTGCATCGTTCAGCTCGGAGAAGCCGTTGGCCAGCTCGCGGCCACCGATGAAGAATTCGAAGCGGTCGGTTACGTCCGGGTTCACGTCGTTGCGGCGGGCCAGCGGAGAAACGGCAGCCGGGTACTCGGTGATGAAGGTCGGTTGCAGCAGCATGTGCTCCACGGTCTCTTCGAAGATCGCGGTGATCACGTGGCCCAGCTCCCAGCCCTTCATCAGCTCGATGTGCAGACGCTTGGCAACGGCCTTGGCGCTCTCGAGGGTAGCCAGATCGTCCAGGGTCACATCCGGGTTGAACTTCAGGATGGACTCGACCATGGTGAGGCGCTGGAACGGCTGACCGAAATCGATGGTCAGGCCCTCTTCGCCCTCTTTGGCGTAACGGATCTTGGTGTCACCCAGAATGTCCTGCGCCAGGGTGCGCAGCAGCTCTTCGGTCAGGTCCATCAGATCGATGTAGTCGGCGTAGGCCATGTAGAACTCGATCATGGTGAACTCGGGGTTGTGACGCACCGAGATACCTTCGTTACGGAAGTTGCGGTTGATCTCGTAGACACGCTCGAAACCACCGACCACCAGACGCTTCAGATAGAGCTCCGGAGCGATACGCAGGTACATGTCGATGTCCAGCGCATTGTGGTGAGTGACGAACGGACGCGCGGAGGCACCACCCGGGATGACTTGCATCATCGGGGTTTCCACTTCCATGAAGCGCTTTTCGTTGAAGAACTTGCGGATACCGGCAACCACCTGGGTGCGGATCATGAAGGTCTTGCGGGACTCTTCGTTGGCGATCAGATCCAGGTAGCGCTGGCGGCAGCGAGCTTCCTGGTCGGTCAGGCCTTTGTGCTTCTCGGGCAGCGGACGCAGCGCCTTGGTCAGCAGGCGGATATCGGAAACGTGAACGGAGAGCTCACCGGTCTGGGTCTTGAACAGGGTACCTTCGACACCCACGATGTCGCCCAGATCCCACTTCTTGAACTGCTCGTTGTAGAAACCTTCCGGCAGGTCGTCACGGGTGACGTAGACCTGGATCTTGCCGGCCATGTCCTGCAGGGTGGCGAAAGAAGCCTTGCCCATGATCCGGCGGGTCATGATGCGACCGGCAATCTTCACCCGTTTACCCAGGCTCGTCAGCTCCTCGGCGCTTTTGTCGTCGAACTCTGCGTGCAGATCGCCAGAGAGGCTGTCGCGACGGAAGTCGTTGGGGAAAGGATTACCCTGGGCGCGCAGGGCGGCCAGCTTGGAACGACGCTCGGTCATCTCGTTGTTAAGTTCGAGAGTTTGGTCGACTTCCGGAGTGATGGTTTGTTCAGACATGGTGATTCCTGCTTGTTTACAGACCTGATTTCAGGCTGGCTTCGATAAACTTGTCCAAGTCACCGTCGAGCACCGATTGGGTATTACGGGTTTCGACGCCGGTGCGCAGATCCTTGATACGGGAGTCATCCAGCACATAGGAACGGATCTGGCTGCCCCAACCGATATCAGACTTGGTCTCTTCCAGGGCTTGTTTCTCAGCGTTCTGCTTCTGAATTTCCAGCTCGTAGAGCTTGGCTTTCAGTTGCTTCATACACTGGTCTTTGTTTTTGTGCTGGGAACGGTCGTTCTGGCACTGTACCACGACACCGGTCGGAACGTGGGTAATACGCACCGCGGATTCGGTTCGGTTAACGTGCTGACCACCGGCACCAGAGGCGCGGTAGACGTCGATCCGCAGATCCGCCGGATTGATCTCGATATCGATATCGTCGTCGATCTCGGGGTAGACGAACACAGAACAGAAGGAGGTGTGACGACGGCCACCGGAATCGAACGGGGACTTGCGAACCAGACGGTGCACGCCGGTTTCAGTACGCAGCCAGCCGAAGGCATATTCGCCGGTGAACTTGATGGTGGCGGATTTGATACCAGCCACATCGCCTTCGGAGCATTCAATCAGCTCGGGCTTGTAGCCGTGGGCATCGCCCCAGCGCAGGTACATACGCAGTACCATGTTGGCCCAATCCTGCGCTTCGGTACCACCGGAGCCGGATTGAATATCGATATAGCAGTCGGAGCCGTCGTGCTGACCGGAGAACATGCGGCGGAACTCGAGATCCACCAGCTTGGCTTCCAGCTGTTCGGATTCGGCGATGGCTTCGTTGAAGGTCTCTTCGTCTTCCCCTTCCACGGCCAGGCTCACCAGCATCTCGACGTCATCCACGCCCTGGGTCAGGGTGTCGATGGTGCCGACCACGTTTTCCAGCGCAACGCGCTCTTTGCCCAGCGCCTGTGCGCGCTCGGGTTCATTCCATACGTCCGGCTGTTCCAGCTCGGCGTTGACCTCTTCTAGACGCTCTTTCTTGGCGTCATAGTCAAAGGTACCCCCTAAGAAGCTCGGTCCGCTCAGACAGCTCCTTAAGTTTATTTAATACGGGATTAACTTCGAACATCGTGAAAACTCTCAGGGTCGATGTGATTTAAAAACGGGATATTCTAGCCAATTGTGGAAGGAATAAACAGGGTTGCCTTGGCTTGTGCGGCTCATGCCGTCAATTTCTGGTGCACTTTTCTCCACCTCGGTAGAAAATATCGCCCGCAGACCCATTTTCAGGTTCAGTTTTGGCCATTCGGGTCGCTAATGACTACGTGTAGTGTTGTGCAATTTAGGGAAAAACCCGCTCCTCACCTCAATAAGAAGAACACATGATGAAAAACCTGTCACTCAAGCAGAAGATACTGTTGTCAGTGGTGATCGCCCTTTCGTTGGTGATTTTGTTGCTCTCCTGGCAGAGCTATAGCAGCCAGAAGTCCCTGTTGCTGCAAGGCAGCCAGGAGCAGTTGCAACGGCTGGGTACCCAGCAGGCCGAGCGTGTCAGCGACTGGCTCGCCGCCCGTCGCGACGTGATCCAGGCGCTCGGCAACAAAGCCGGTGCCGAACCCCTCAATGCCTTGCAACAGGCACAAGTTTCCGGCCGTTTCCAGCTCACCTATTTCGGTGAGAGCAGTGGCAAGATGAATGACTCCGATCCTTCCATCAACCGCGATGGCTATGACCCGCGCTCCCGTGGCTGGTATCAGGAGGCGATGAGCAAAGGTGGCCTGATTGTCACCAAACCCTATCTCGATGTGGCTTACAACATCATGGTGGTGACCCTGGCCCAGCCGGTTGCTGGCGGGGTAGTCGGTGGTGACCTCTCCATCGCCTCGCTAGTGGAAGACGTGACCAAGATGCAGCTGCCTGCCGACGGTTTCGCCATCATGATGCACAAGGATGGCACCATCATCGCCTACAAGGATGCCGCCAAGGCGATGAAACCGGCCAGCGAGATCGACAACGATCTGACCAATGCGCTGATCGAGCAGAGCAAGTCGAGCAAGGATTTGGTACCAGCTTATTTTGACAGCGAAGGTCGCGACAAGCTGCTGTGGGCGGCTGATATCCCCGACACGGATTGGGAACTGGTGCTGGTGCTGGACAAGGCCGCGCTGGAAGCGCCGCTCTCCTCCCTGCTGATGACCCAGCTGGGGATGGCGCTGCTGGTGCTGGTGGGTAGCATCCTCGCTATCTCCTGGCTGGTCAGCATGCTGCTGGGCCCGCTCACCAAGGTCTCCCAGGCGCTGGCCCGCATTGCCGATGGTAACGGTGATCTGACCCAGCGCATCAAGATCGACGCCAACGACGAAGTGGGACAACTGGCCAACAGCTTCAACCGTTTCGTCGGCAGCCAGCATCAGCTGATCGGCAATATCCGTCAGCTGGCCAACGAGTTGAACGCCGATGCCGAGCGCAGTCTGGTGACCAACCAGGCCGCGGTGGACGAGCTGCAGCGTCAGCAGCAGGAGGTGACCATGGTCGCCACGGCGGTCACCGAGATGGCGAGCGCTACCATGGAGATCGCCGGCAACGCCGAGAACACCGCCGCCGCTGCCCAGCAATCTGCCCAGAGCAGTGAGCAGGGCAAGATGCTGGTCAACAAGACCCGCCAGTCCATCAATGGTCTGGCTGAAGAGGTGGGGCAGGCGACCGAGGTGATCGGCGAGCTGAGCCGTCACGCGCAGGCCATTACCAGCATTCTCTCCACCATTCAGGGGATTGCCGAGCAGACCAACCTGCTGGCGTTGAACGCGGCCATTGAAGCGGCCCGTGCTGGTGAGCAGGGTCGTGGTTTTGCGGTGGTGGCTGACGAGGTGCGTGTGCTGTCTCGCCGTACTCAGGACTCCACCCAGCAGATCCAGTCCACCATCGAGACCCTGCAACAGACCACCGCCCGCGCGGTGAGCCTGATGCAGACCAGTCAGGGGCTGGCGGACAATAGTGTGCAGGATGCCGATCAGGCGGTGCGCGCGCTGGAAGAGATCACCAGCGCCATCTCCCTCATCTCCGACATGGCGGGTCAGATCGCCACTGCCGCCGAGGAGCAGACTCAGGTGACCGGCGAGATCACCCAAAACACCACCGCTATCAAGGATGTGAGTGACGAGATCACCGCCGCCGCCATGCGCGATCTGGATCAGGCCCACAGCCTCAAAGGGCGTGCTGCTGACCTGAACCAGCAGGTGTCGACCTTTATCCTGTAAGGTGCAACTCACTGCCTGTTCCGGCTGAGATAAACAAGCCCCGCCCTCTGTCGAGTGCGGGGCTTTTTGTTGTTCGGGGGGCCGGGTAGTTCGGGTTGCTCGCGGGTCACCCTGGTGCCGGATACGTGCCCCTGCGTCAGCTGGCGAGTAGAGAACAAACAAAGAGCCCACCGAAAGGTGGGCTCTGATCATATACGTCTGACGGAAAGGGAATTACAGGAATGGCATCGCCATAAACAGCTTGATCACCATGGCGTTGATGATGTCGATAAAGAAGGCGCCCACCATGGGCACCACCAGAAACGCCAGGTGGGAGGGACCGAAGCGCTGGGTAATGGCCTGCATGTTGGCGATGGCTGTCGGAGTGGCCCCCAGGCCAAAGCCGCAGTGACCTGCCGCCAGCACGGCCGCATCGTAATTTTTGCCCATCACCCGGAAGGTGACGAAGATGGCGTAGAGCGCCATCGCCACGGTCTGGGCTGCCAGCAGGATGAAGATGGGCAGTGCCAGGCTGGCCAGATCCCACAGTTTCAGGCTCATCAGTGCCATGGCGAGGAACAGCGACAGGCTGACGTTGCCCAGCAGGGAGACTTCTCGATCGCTCACCTCATGCCAGTTCAGCAGGGTCAGGACGTTGCGCAGCAGTACGCCGACAAACAGCACGCAGACAAAGATCGGCAGCTCGAAGGCGCCCCCTTTGAGCGAGGCGGAGAGCAGCTCGCCGCCCTTGAGGCTGATGGCGATCAGCGCCAGCGTTTCGATAACGCTGAAAGTGGTGAGGGGGCGCTCCATATCCGGCATTTCGAAGCCCTGGGGGGCCTCATCCTGATTGTGCTCCTCACCGGGCACCTGCACTTTCTTCACCAGATAGCGAGCCACCGGGCCGCCGATCAGGCCGCCCAGCACCAGACCGAAGGTGGCACAGGCGATGGCGAGTTCGGCGGCGGATTGCACGCCATATTTCTCGGAGAAGGTGGCACTCCAGGCAGCCCCGGTGCCGTGGCCGCCGGAGAGAGTGATAGAGCCGGCCAGCAGCCCCATGTGGGGATCCAGACCGAGCAGGGTCGCCAGACCGACGCCCAGACTGTTTTGTACCAGCAGCAGGCCGGTGACCACCATCAGGAAGGTAACCACCGCCTTGCCGCCGCGTTTCAGGCTGGCGAGATCGGCGGAGAGACCGATGGAGGCGAAGAAGGCCAGCATCAGCGGGGTTTGCAGGCTGGTATCAAATTGCAGCTCCATCTGCAGAGTGGAGCGCAGCAGCAGCAGCACCAGCGCGACCACCAGGCCGCCGGCTACCGGTTTGGGGATGTTGAAGGTACGCAGCAGCCCGACTCGGGTAACCAACACCCGGCCAAGCAGCAATACCAGAGTGGCAGCGACCAGCGTTGCGTAGGAATCAAGTTGTAACATTCAGTACTCCCATGTTGATTGGCTGTGTCTTTCATAGCAAAAGACTTACAGATTCAGCCGGGATGAAAACAGTGTGGCTTATGTGCCAGCAAAGAAGGGGAAACATCTCCCCGCCCCAGGAAAGATGGGGCTTGTGCAGGCCTGAAATGCTCAGGCATCCAGATGAGATTTTAGTAAAATCCGGCGGATTGTAGCAAAAAGCATCGTTTAATTCCATCTTTGTCGTATTAATGCTCGTTTTAGTGGTTTATTGTGACATTTAACACTATGTAGGTAGAGAGCAGAAAAGCCGAAAAGGGTGCATGGAACGGCTGTCATTTAGGGCGCCAGTCTCTATAATTCGCCGGTTTCCGCTGCACGCAGAGGCGCTGGCGGGCGTTGACATTGTGGTTCACCCCGACATGGTTCATGTTCCGGCGGTGTTCACTTCATCAAGAGGAGAGGGTGTGAAGAAGTCTATCTACATTGCCTACACAGGCGGCACCATTGGGATGCAGCGTTCCGATCACGGCTACGTGCCGATGGCGGGCTTTATGGAAGACTGTCTGGCGCGGATGCCCGAGTTTCACCGCCCCGAGATGCCGGATTACCATATCCACGAGTATGCGCCCCTCATCGACTCCTCCGACATGACCCCGGCGGACTGGCAGCGCATCGCCGAAGACATTCGCGACAACTATGAGAAGTACGACGGCTTTGTGATCCTGCACGGCACCGACACCATGTCGTTCACCGCCTCGGCGCTCTCTTTCATGCTGGAAGATCTGCACAAGCCGGTCATCATCACCGGCTCCCAGATCCCGCTGGCCGAGCTGCGCTCCGACGGTCAGCAGAACCTGCTCAACGCCCTCTATATCGCGGCCAACTACCCGATCCACGAGGTGACGCTGTTCTTCAACAACCAGCTCTATCGCGGCAACCGCAGCAAGAAGGTGCACGCCGATGGCTTCCACGCCTTCGATTCGCCCAACTATCCGCCGCTGCTCAATGCCGGGATCGCCATTTCGCTGGAGGCGGGCGAGCTGGGCGTGCCGTCCGAGCGGCCGCTGGTGCTGCATGACATCACCCCCCAGCCCATCGGCGTGGTGACCCTCTATCCGGGGATCTCCAGCGAGGTGATCGCCAATATCCTGCAACAGCCGGTGAAGGCGCTGATCCTGCTCTCGTTCGGGGTCGGCAATGCGCCGCAAAACCCGGCCATGCTGGCGCTGCTCTCCGAGGCCTCGGCCCGCGGCGTCATCATCGTCAACCTGAGCCAGTGCTTGCACGGCAAGGTCAATATGGGGGGTTATGCCACCGGCAATGCCCTGTCGCGGGCCGGGGTGATCTCGGGCTTTGACATGACCGCCGAAGCGGCGCTCACCAAGCTGCACTTCCTGCTGAGCCAGGACTTGCCATCCCACCGTATTCGCGAGTTGATGCAGCAGTCCCTGCGTGGGGAGCTGACGCCCTGAGAAACTGTCCGCGACCTTACTGCGAAGCCGTGATCAAGGCTCATGTGCTGCTCGGAATCCTCATGTATGTATATACACTCCGGTTCCTGCGCTGCTCTTCACCTTGCTGACGTCTTCTCGCTACAGGTCGTGAACAGCTTCTGACCTCCCTACCATGGGGAGAGTGGAAAAAGAGGGGAGCCATCATGGCTCCCCTCTCTAGTTGCGGCCGCAGCTGGTGGCCTGCCGGGTCAAGTTCAGTGGTTGAGGTCGACCCGCACTATCTCTTCCTCATCGCGATACTGACGCTTGAGCTCGCTCTTGCTCTTCATCACAATCTCGCCGTCACGACCTATGTTCATGTGCTCGGGATTGTCGAGGTGCATCGCCTGCCAGGCCATCACGGCTTGCAGGGAGGTGGCCTTCTGCTCGTCGGTCAGGGGCTTGCCATCGGGCCACTTGCCCAGCTCGACTGCGGTCTTGAGCCGCTCGTACACCTCTGCGGGCATCTGCCTGATAGCTTGTAAAAACTCACCCTGTTGAAACGACATCCGGCATTCTCCTTGAACTATTGAGCCATAAACTTCGGGGTCAGCCCGGCAGAGATCCTGGCGGGCTGTGCAGGTAGACCCTATCGGGGTCTATGCAGGTAGATCCTGGCGGACTACGCCAGCCATCTGCTCCATCACCCGCACTACCTGACAACTGTACCCGAACTCGTTGTCATACCATACGTAGAGCACACAGTGATCCCCCTCGGCGATGGTCGCCTGGGAGTCGACGATGCCCGCATAACGGGAACCTACCATGTCGGAGGAGACCAGCTCGCTGCTGGCGCTGAAGTCGATCTGGCGATGGAGGGCCGAGCTTAGCGCCATCTGCTGCAGATAGGCGTTGAGGCTCTCCCGATCGGTAGCCTGCTCCAGCGACAGGTTGATAATTGCCAGCGAGACATTGGGGGTCGGCACCCGGATGGCGTTGCCGGTCAGCTTGCCCTTCAGTTCCGGCAGCGCCTTGGCCACCGCCTTGGCGGCGCCGGTGCTGGTCATCACCATATTGAGTGCGGCGCTGCGACCGCGGCGCTCGCCTTTGTGATAGTTATCGATGAGGTTCTGATCGTTGGTGTAGGAGTGGACCGTCTCCACGTGGCCGTGGCGGATGCCGAACCGCTCCTGCATTACCTTGAGCACCGGGGTGATGGCGTTGGTGGTACAGGAGGCGGCGGAGATGATCCTGTCATCCGGGCCTATCACCTCATGGTTGACCCCGAACACCACGTTCTTCATCTCCCCCTTGCCGGGAGCGGTCAGCAGCACCTTGCCAGCACCGCGCGCTTTCAGGTGCTCGGAGAGGCCTGCTTCGTCACGCCAGACGCCGGTGTTGTCGACGATCAGCGCATCGTGAATGCCGTAAGCTGTGTAGTCGATGTCGGCCGGGCTGTTTGCATAGATAACCTGGATGAAGGTGCCGTTGGCGATGATGGCGCTGCGCTCCACATCCACCTCGATGGAGCCATTGAAGGGGCCGTGCACTGAGTCGCGGCGCAGCAGGCTGGCACGTTTCTCCAGATCTCCGTCGCGACCACCACGCACCACGATGGCGCGCAGACGCAGCGGATTGGCGGCGCCGGTACGCTCGATCAGCAGGCGGGCCAGCAGGCGGCCGATACGGCCAAAGCCGTAGAGCACCACGTCGGTCGGTTGCGGCATCTGGCTGCGGCCAAGGGCCGGCGCCAGTCGCGCTTGCAGATAGTCCTCGATCCCCGCCTCATCCTGATGATCCTGCCAGTAGCCGACTGCCAGCTTGCCAAGGTCAACCTCGGCGGCGGTGGGTTTGAGGGCAACGATGGCCTGAAGCAGGGGGAAGCTTTGCTGGATGGGGAGGGGAGCGCCCTGGTGGCGGCGGACGACCCGGTGGGCCTTGAGGATATCGATGGTGGAGGCGTTTTGCAGCGGGCGGCCGTAGAGGGTGATCTCGACCCCTTGTTGTCGGTAGAGGCGACCAATCAAGGGCTGCATGGCTTCGGCGAGCTCCTGGCTCTCCTGCCACGCTTGCAAGTAGTGCTCGTGGGTCATTGACCAGATCCTTTATTTCACGTTGTTGGTGTAAATAGAAAATTCGTCGAATGCAGATCAGTGTAGGGGTGTATATTTCGTTATATTATTCTGCAATCGCGGCCTTATATGGCGCGCGCATTGTAATGGATATGTAACCGGTTTGCTAGCCGGAGGTGGCCCGTAAAGGCGCCAGTTGTTACCAACCCGCGTTACCAACAAGATGTGAACCATGGCCAATTTCCCCCTGCGACAGACCTTCATCATGCTTTCAGTCGGCCTTGCCGTGGCTGGCTGCAATGACGATCGGATCCACAACATCTGTGGCAATCATCCCGAGCTCTGCCAGGATCTGGTGGACGATGGCTGGTGTCGCTACGAGCGTACCGATGTGATCCGCAGTCGCTTCTATCTCAAGGAAGAGGGGACGGATCGGCGCAAGTACGAGCTGATGCGTAACCTTGAGCGCTATCTCAAATGTGCCGAGCGTTCCACCAGCATTGAGTACAAGAATGCCCGCGAGCAGAAGAGTCCACGGGTCGAGGGCATGCTGGCGGCCGGGGATCAGTTGGCCCAGCTCGATGCGGCGACCCGCAATTCGCAAGATCCCTACCTGCTGCTCTGGCACTGGACCAACAACACCAACGAGCTGGCTCGTCAGCAGTTTATGGCGCTGGAAGGCACCAAGGCGCTGGATGAACCCGAGCTGCAACTGGCGCTCGGCGGTATCTACGCCAAGAGCGACCCCGAAAAGGCCATTGCCACCCTGCAGCACGGCCTCTCCCTCTATCAGGAGGGGGATAAGGTCAACAGCCGTATATTCACCTCCCTCAGCACCCTCTATATGGGCCAGAAACAGTATGGGTTGGCCTATCTGTGGGGCAAGGTGAGCGAATCGTTTCAGGATAGCCCCGAGGTCTCAGCCAAACGTTTTGGCATCTACCACACCCTGAGCAAGACAGAGCAGGATGGCTACGATGTGCGGGCTGCCGAAATTGTCGAGCAGCTCAAGCATGGCAACTATCGGCCCTGAGGCAGTGATGACGACGCTCTCTCCGGCCAGCTGCTGGCCCAATCCGTTCGATCTCTCTTTCGTTCATGGCGAGGTACGTACCGATGGCCGTACGCTGGAGCGCCTCACGGTGCGCGCCGTGGTGCCCCGTGGCGACGAGCTGCTGCTCGTCCACTCCCGGGTCAACGGCGATCTGATGTTCCCCGGGGGCGGCATTGAAGCGGGGGAGAGCCACCATGTGGCGCTCGCTCGCGAGCTGCTGGAGGAGTGCGGTGCCGAGCTGCGGGAAGTGGGGGGCCTGCTTGGCGAGACCCGTGAATATCGCGCCGCCCGCGAGCCGGGGTTCGATGCCTACTGCATCCGCTCGCTCTACTACTTGTGCCGGATTGGCGATCAGCTGGTGGCCCCGCAGCCGCAGCCCTACGAGATCCGCCTTGGCTTCGTGCCCGGCTGGTTTGCCCTCGACGAAGCGCTGCAGACCAACAAGACCCAGCTGGCGGGGCCCTGTCCCCAGTGGACGGCGCGAGAGACCCGGGTGCTGGCCCAGCTGCAACGCTGGCATCAGCAGGGAATCTTCGACCACGGCTACTGAAGTAGATCAAGCCGCAACGGTCAGTGATACCAACAAAAAAGAGCGCCAATGGGCGCTCTTTTTTATTGTGAGGGTGGCGGTTACTTGGCCACTCTGTCGTGCGAGATCATTTGACCTCTTCGCCCTTGGCTTGAAGATCAGCATGGTAGGAGGAGCGAACGAAAGGACCGCAGGCGGCGTGGGTAAAGCCCAGCTCCATGGCGACATCTTTCAGCTCGTCAAACTCTGCTGGCGGCACGTAGCGCTTGACCGGCAGGTGGTGGCGGCTCGGCTGCAGATACTGACCCAAGGTCAGCATGTTGACGCCGTGGGCGCGCAGATCCTTGAGCACCTCGACGATCTCTTCGTTGGTCTCGCCAAGGCCCATCATCAGACCGGATTTGGTCGGTACGTGGGGGTGCATCTCCTTGATGCGGCGCAGCAGCTCCAGCGACCACTTGTAGTCGGCACCCGGGCGAGCGACGCGATACATGCGCGGCGCGGTTTCCAGGTTGTGGTTGAAGACGTCCGGCGGGGTCTCGCGGAACACCTCCAGTGCCTGCTCCATCCGGCCACGGAAGTCTGGGGTCAGGATCTCTATGCGGGTCTGCGGGCTGTGCTCGCGGATCTCGCGGATGCAGTCGGCGAAGTGCTGGGCACCGCCGTCGCGCAGATCGTCGCGGTCCACCGAGGTGATCACCACATACTTGAGGTTCATCTCTTTGATGGTCAGCGCCAGCTTCTTCGGCTCTTCCGGATCGAGTGCCAGCGGGCGGCCGTGGGCCACGTCGCAGAAGGGGCAACGGCGGGTGCAGATGGCGCCCATGATCATGAAGGTGGCGGTGCCGTGGTTGAAACACTCCGCCAGATTGGGGCAGGAGGCCTCTTCACAGACCGAGTGCAGCTTGTTCTTGCGCAAGGTGCTCTTGATGTGTTCGATCTTCTGGCTGGAGGGGGGCAGCTTGATCCGCATCCAGTCCGGCTTGCGAAGGAGTTCTTCGTTGGGATCCGGCATGAATTTCACCGGGATCAGGGCCATCTTGTCGCCATCGCGCAGCTTGACGCCCGGCTCCATACGAACGGGTTTGCTCATGATTCACTCTCGGTGTTTGTTATTGTTTGATAGCCAATCAGGCGAGCCAGCTCGGCCACCAGAATGGATTGCGCCTCGGCCACGCTTTGCGGGCCGCCCAGGGCGCTGGTCTGGGTCATGGCCATACCCGCATAGCCGCACGGATTGATGTGCAGGAAGGGGGTCATGTCCATGTTGATGTTGAGGGCCAGCCCGTGGAACGAGCACCCCTTGCGGATGCGCAGACCCAGCGAGGCCAGTTTTGCCTCCATGCCAAGGTCATTTTTCACATAGACCCCGGGGGCATCGGCCTTGGCATAAGCCTGGATATCGCTTTTGGCGAGGGTATTGATGATGGCTGTCTCCAGCGCGGTCACCAGCTCGCGAACCGAAAATTTGCAGCGGCGGACATCCACCAGTACGTAGAGCACCAGCTGGCCCGGGCCGTGATAGGTCACCTGACCGCCGCGATCGCTCTGCACCACCGGGATATTGCCCGGATTGAGCAGGTGTTCTGCCTTGCCGGCCTGGCCCTGGGTGTAGACGGGATCGTGCTCGACCACCCAGAACTCGTCCGGGGTGTCGCTGGTGCGGTTGTCGGTAAAGGCTTTCATGGCGTCCCATACCGGCTGGTAGGGGCGGCGACCCAGCTGCCTGACAATCAGGCTGGACTGGGCGGGGATCTGGGATGACATGGCGTCCTCGCGGCGTGCTGCGGCCAAAAACAGTCGCCCCGCAGAACGGGGCGAGAGAGAAATTACAGTACGTATTTCACCAGCTCGATCTTGCCAAGGGCGTGGTACATCGCTTCGATGTGCTCCTTGCTCTGGGCTGTCACGGTCACGCGGACCGAGTGGTAGTTGCCCTTGGAGCTGGGCTGGACTGTCGGGCTGTAGGTGCCGGGGGCGTGCTGCTGCAGCACTTCAACCACCATTTCCGGCAGTGCCGGGTCGGCAACGCCGAGTACCTTGAACGGGAATTTGCAGGGAAACTCCAGCAGTTCATCAAACTTGGTATTCATTTACTCACCTTTTGCGTCATCACCGGGATGACTTCATCTTGGATGGCTAGTGGCCGATGGCCCGTGGAGGCCGCCATTTCAAGTCTATATGGGCACGGCTCATAACTATATGGGCGCGGCCCGGACCGGGATCAAGGCCAGGATCGGTCAGACAAGGATGGAAGTGCTGCTTTTTACCACAAATCAGGGTAAGGCGGAACCTGCAGTTTACAGGGTTATTCACTGCCTTTGTCCGTCACAGACAGCAGCGGCGCCTGTTGGCGCCGCTGTTTGGTGAGGATTGTGCGTTGGATTACTTGAACCAGCTGGTGACCAGCAGTACCAGGTAGTCCCACAGACGGCTCATCAAGCCACCTTCCTGCACCTCTTCCAGGGCTACCAGCGGCACCTGCTTGATCTCTTTGTCACCCTGTTTCAGGAACACGGTACCGACGCGCTGACCCTTGGCCAGCGGCGCTTTCAGTTCGCTGTCGAGCTGGAAGTCAGCCTTCAGGTTGTTGCCCTGACCGCGGGTGACCAGCACGGAGACATCTTTGTCGACGCCCAGTTTCACTTCCGGTTTGTCGCCCATCCAGATCTTCTGGGTGACCAGCTCGGTGCCTGCTTTGTACGGGGTCAGGCTCTGGAAGAAGCGGAAGCCGTAGGTGAGCAGTTTTTTGCTCTCGGCGGCGCGGGAGGCTTCGCTGCTGGCGCCCAGTACCACGGCGATCAGGCGCATGCCTTCGTTGTTGGTGGCAGAGGAGACCAGGTTATAGCCGACCTGGCTGACGTGGCCGGTCTTGATGCCATCCACTTGCAGGGACTGATCCCACAGCAGGCGGTTGCGGTTGTGCTGGGTGATGCCGTTGAACACGAAGGATTTCTGGGAGTAGATCTTGTACTCCTCCGGCAGGTCGCGGATCAGCGCCTGACCCAGACGGGCCATGTCGTGAGCGGTACTGTAGTGACCTTCCGCATCCAGACCGTGCGGGTTCATGAAGTGGCTGTCGTTCATGCCGAGCTTGGCGGCCCAGCTGTTCATCAGGCTGGCGAAGGAGTCGGTGCTGCCTGCCAGGAACTCGGCCATGGCGACGCAGGCGTCGTTGCCGGACTGGATGATGATGCCCTTGTTGAGGTCATCGACGGAGACCTGCTTGCCCACCTCGATAAACATCTTGGAGGAGTCGGAGTAGTTCTTGGACCAGGCGTTCTGGCTGATGGTCACCATGTCGGTGCGCTTGATATTCCCCTTCAGCAGCTCCTGGCCGATGATGTAGGAGGTCATCATCTTGGTCAGACTGGCGGGCGGCAGACGCTCTTCGGCGTTCTGCTCGGCCAGCACCTGACCGGAGTAGTAGTCGATCAGAATATGGGCCTTGGCGGAGATCTCCGGCGCGGCGGGAACCACCATGGGCATGGCATTCGGGGTCGGTGTCGGCACCGGCGTATTGGCCTGGGCGGTTACGCTGATCAGTGAGGCCAGAAGAACTGAACGGGCAAATTTGGACATCTTGAAATTCCTGCGAGCCAGATGGGGATAAAATGCGGGCCTAACTATACCAGATGCGCCCGCAGGTTATAGCCCGAGATGGCGATCAGAACTGGTTTTTTATCCATCACTCCCTGTCATCACGCCATAAAACGACGTGATGACAGTGAGTAAGCGGTTAGTCACATCCGCGGCAAAGTGGGGCGATCAGGGCACGATAAAGGCCTGTTCCAGCCCGCCCTGACGTACTTTTTCCAGCACACTTGCCTGCTGGTCGGCGGCGACCGGGCCAATCAGCACCCGGAAAATGGCGCCATGGGCATCGATCCGGTAGGGTACGCCGTAACGCTGGGTCATCACCTTGCCCATCGCCTCGGCCCGATCCCGGGAGCCGCTGGCCAGTACCTGGATCATCTTGCCATCACCACTGCTGGCGGGCGCTGCAGCCTTGGCTGGCGCTGGTTTGACAGGTGCCGCTTTGGCGGGTGTGGCCGCGGGCGCCTTGACGGGGGCGGGTTCGGCGGCGGGAGTGGCCATCGCCAGTGCGGTTGGTTCACCCAGGAAGCCATCTTGCGACAGCGTGTTGGAGGCCGCAGCCGGAGTGGTCGGGGTCATCTCGATGGGCTTCATCGGTTCCATGATCACCATCTGATCCGGGGTGTCGCTGATCAGCTCCAGCCGTACTCGGGCCTCACCGCTATCGACCATCTCCAGCTGCTTGGCCGCTGCGTAGGAGAGGTCGATCAGGCGCGGGCTGTTGAACGGGCCGCGATCGTTGACCCGCACTATGGTTTCCAGCCCGTTGTCCAGATTGGTGACCCGCACATAGCTAGGGATGGGCAGGTTGCGGTGGGCGGCACTGAACAGCTTGCTGTCCAGCACATCGCCGTTGGCGGTCTTCTGGCCGTCCAGATCCGGCGATAGCCAGCTGGCGGTGCCCTCTTCGCTGTAGTGTTTGATGTCGCGCCACACCTCGTGCTTCTGCTTGCCGATCCAGTAGTCCCGGTTGCCGCTGGCACTCAGGGGCTCGGGGCGCGGAATGGCGCCGGTGGCTTGCGGGATCTCGATAACGGGTGGCTTGCTGACCGGTGCTTGCGGCTCGATGGGGGCGCTCTGTTCCGGCTGGCTGCTACAGGCGGCCAGCAACAAGCTCAGGCTGAGCGGGAGGAGTTTGTGACGAAGATGCATACGCTTCCTGAATGGCTTGGCTAAGTTGATACACCGCCATCGCATAGAGTGGGCTGCGATTGTAACGGGTGATCACATAAAAGTTATGCCGTGCGACCCAGTATTCCGGTCCATCGGCTTGGGCAAACGCCAGCAACTTGACCGGCGTCTGTGGGGTCAGCGGCGTGGCGAGCTCAATCCCTGCCGCCGCCAGTTCTGACCACTGTTGTGTTAGCTCGGGCTCAGGCCTGAGTAGAGGTTCGACTGCCATCAACCCGATCTGGGCCGGTTCCACCACGGATTCGCCCCAGCGCCACTGGTGGCTGGCAAAATAGTTGGCCACGCTGCCGATGGCATCGACCGGGTTGGCAAACAGATCCCGCTTGCCATCCCCGTCAAAGTCGACGGCGTAGTGGCGATAGCTGGAGGGCATGAACTGCCCCATACCCATGGCGCCGGCATAGGAGCCCTTGAGGGCATCGAGTTGCCACCCTTCCTCTTTGGCCAGCACCACCAGCTGGGCAAACTCCTTGGCAAAGAAGTCGCT
The DNA here is from genome assembly GCF_040907905.1 of Aeromonas sp. s13. Classification (NCBI taxonomy): domain Bacteria; kingdom Pseudomonadati; phylum Pseudomonadota; class Gammaproteobacteria; order Aeromonadales; family Aeromonadaceae; genus Aeromonas; species Aeromonas sp. s13. The sequence continues at coordinate 34,177 of NZ_JBFOCS010000081.1, forward strand.
GCGCTCCGGGTAGTGGAACCCCAGGGTGTAGAGGCTATCGAGCACCGGATGACGGCCCATCTGGCGACCGTAGAAGGTTTCTACCCCTATGATGGCCACGATGAGCGAGGCGGGCACCCGATAGGTCTGCTCCGCGCGGGCCAGTGTCTCGGCATGTTGCTGCCAGAACTGCTGGCCGTCACGGATGCGATCCGGGGTAACAAACAGCGGCCGGTAGCGATGCCAGGGCTTGGCCTCCCACGGCTTGCTGATGGTGTCGAGCACCTCCTGCCGTAACTGGGCGCGGGCGACCGCGGCCTGCAGCTCCGCCAGCGGCACCTGCTGCTGGTCGGCGAGCAGGGCCAACCGATCCGGCGACACGGCGGCGGTCGCCATCGTGGTGGCGAGGGAGAGCAGCAATCCAACCCGTCTCATCAGGCGAGCAGTCTTCTATGAGTCTGGATGGACATCAGGATACCGAATCCGGCCATCAGGGTCACCATGGAGGTACCGCCATAGCTCACCAGCGGCAGGGGCACCCCCACCACCGGCAGGATGCCGCTCACCATGCCCATGTTGACGAACACATAGACGAAGAAGGTGAGGGTGATGGCGCCGCCCAGCAGTCGCTCGAAGCTGTTCTGGGCCTGCATCGAGATAAACAGGCAGCGGCTGATGACGTAGAGGTAGAGCACCAGCAGCAGCGCTACCCCCACCAGACCGAACTCCTCGCTGAATACCGCGAAGATAAAGTCGGTATGCCGTTCTGGTAAAAACTCCAGCTGGGACTGGGTCCCTTGCAGCCACCCTTTGCCGAAGACGCCGCCGGAGCCGATGGCAATCTTGGACTGAATGATGTGATAGCCTCGGCCGAGTGGGTCTTTCTCCGGGTCGAGCAGCATCAGCACCCGCTGGCGCTGGTAGTCGTGCATCAGGAAGAACCAGAGCACCGGCATAAAGGCCAGCATCAGCAGGACCGCCAAGCCGATCAGCCACCAGCTGAGCCCCGCCAGGAAGATGACGAAGAAGCCTGAGGCGGCCACCAGAATGGAGGTGCCAAGGTCAGGCTGCGCGGCGATCAGCAGGGTGGGCAGCAGCACCATGATGAGGGCGATCACCACATGGCTGAACTTGGGGGGCAGCGAGTGGCGACTGAGCCAGGCGGCCACCATGATCGGCATGGAGAGCTTCATCACCTCGGAGGGCTGGAACTTCATAAAGCCCAGATCGAGCCAGCGCTGGGCCCCCTTGCCGATATGGCCGAACACGTCCACCGCAATCAGCATCAGCACCACCACGGCGAACAGCGGCACCGACCAGCGGGCGTAGAGGGAGGGGGGCAGCTGGGCCAGGCCGATCATCAGAGCAAAGGCGAGACCGCCGCGCACCAGCTGGCGCACGATGGAGTCCATATCCTGACCGGAGGCGGAGTAGAGCACCACCATGGAGAGGGTCATCACGGCCAGCAGACCGAGCAGCAGGGGCAAGTCGATATGCAGCTTGTACCAGATGCTCTGCTGGCGGGCAGAATTACTCATTGGGAGCGACCTCACTCGGTTGGGACTGCTTTTCCGGTGCCGGTGGCAGTTGCGGATCAGGGGGCAGCAGATAGGCATCCAGCATCTGGCGAGCAATGGGCGATGCAGCTCGACCACCACCACCTCCAATGGAGTTTTCCAGTACCAGAGCTACCACCGCTTTGGGTGCCTCGAAGGGGGCATAAGCAACGAACAAAGCGTTATCGCGATGCTCCGCCTTGACCGTCTTGATGTTGTAAACCTGATTTTCCTTCAAACCGACTACCTGGGCTGTGCCCGATTTGCCGCCTGAGGAATAAGGCGCCTTGGCAAACGAGTGACGGCCACTGCCTTCACTGCCATGGTTGACTCGCCACATCCCATCCTGCGCCACTTTCCAGAAGCTGTCGTTCTTGAGCTTGAGGGCGATATTGGGGTTGATGGGGGCATCGACCACCCCCGCCTGGGAGGCTGTACTCTTGAGCAAGTGCGGGGTGACGTCGTGACCATTCTGGGTCAGGATGCTGATCGCCTTGGCCAGTTGGAGCGGGGTGGCGCTCCAGTAGCCCTGACCGATACCGACAGAGATGGTGTCACCCTGATACCAGGGCTGGCGCCAACGGGCCATCTTCCAGTCACGGGACGGCATGACCCCCTTGGTCTCTTCATAGAGATCGACCCCGGTGTACTGACCGAAGCCAAACTTGGTCATGTAGCTGTGGATCTTGTCGATGCCGACTCGATAGGCGAGATCGTAGAAGTAGGTATCTGCCGAGACCTCGATGGCGCGATAGACGTCGAGCCAGCCATGACCCCAGCGGCGCCAGTCGCGAAACTTCTTGGTGGTACCGGGAATGGAGAAGCTCGGGCCGCCGAAATAGCGGTAGCCCGGGGTAATGGCCCCCTCGTTGAGACCCATGATGGACATCATGGGCTTGACGGTGGAGGCAGGGGCATAAATGCCCTGAGTGGTGCGGTTCACCAGCGGCCGCGCCGGATCGTTGAGCAGCGCCGAGTAGTTGGCGCTGGAGATACCGGTCACGAACAGGTTGGGGTCATAGCTCGGGCTCGACTCCAGGGCCAGGATGGCGCCGGTTTTCGGGTCCATCATCACGATGGCTCCGCGCTGGCCAGCCAGCAGTTGCTGGGCCTTGAGCTGCATCCGGACGTCGATATTGAGGTAGATATCCTTGCCCGGAATAGGCGGCTGGAACTTGAGGGTGCGGACAATCCGGCCGCGGTTGTTCACCTCGACCTCCTGATAGCCCGCCACACCGTGCAGCTCATCCTCGTAATACTTCTCCACTCCCTGCTTGCCGATATCCTTGGTGGCCGCGTAGTTGGCGAGTTTTTCTTCCTTCTCGAGGCGCTCCACGTCACGGGTGTTGATCTTGGCCACATAGCCCAAAGCATGGGTGAGGGTGTCACCAAACGGGTAGTAGCGTTTGAGGTAGGCCTCGATGCTGGCACCCGGGTAGTTGTGCTGGTTGACCGAGAAGAGGGCCACCTGATATTCGGTCAGCTTCTCGTAGAGGGCGACCGGCTTGAAGCGGCGCTGGCGCTTCACTTCGGCGAGGAACTTCTCCTTGGTGCCTTCCGGCAGACCCAGCAGGGTGATCAGCTGGTCGGCGGTTTTTTCGAGATCCTTGGTCTCTTCCGGCACGATTTCCAGACTGTAGACTGGGCGGTTTTCCGCCAGCAGCACACCGTTGGTGTCATAGATGAGGCCCCGTGGCGGTGCCACCGGCACCACGCGGATTCGGTTGGAGTTGGAGCGAGTCTGGTAGGTGTCGTAGGACTCGACCTGCAGATAATAGAGATTGCCCAGCAGCACCAGCATCAGCACGACGATACCGATGTAGGCTACCAGGGTGCGCCGGAAGAACAGATTGCCCTCGGCACTGTGATCGCGCATTTCGATGCGTTGTTTCAGCATGCCTTTACCTCAAGACCCTTGGGGGCAATAAGAGCAGGAACTGCATTGTTCACTCTCTGTGATAGGGGTGAATATGAGAGGTGAGACTCCAGAGACGCATGGCTCACTCTCTATGATACGGATGATTGGTGGTGATGCTCCAGGCCCGATAGAGGCTCTCGGCCACCAGCACCCGCACCAGCGGATGGGGCAGGGTGAGCGGTGACAGTGACCAGCTCTGTTCGGCGGCAGCCTTGCATTCGGGGGACAAACCTTCCGGCCCGCCTACCAGCAGGGCCACATCGCGGCCATCGAGTTTCCACGCCTCCAGCTGGGTAGCCAGCTGCTCCGTGGTCCAGGGCTTGCCCGGAATGTCGAGGGTGACGATGCGCGAGCGCCCCGCAGCCGCCAGCATGGCTTCCCCTTCCTTCTGCAGGATGCGGGGAATGTCGGCATTTTTGCCCCGTTTGCCTGCGCCGATCTCGACGAGTTCAAACGGCATGTCTTTGGGGAAGCGGCGACGATACTCTTCGAAGCCATGCTCTACCCAGGCGGGCATCTTGGTACCCACCGCAATCAACTGGATCTTCATGGTCGTTACACTTGTGCTCTTATTGCGTATTCATTTGAGCGGCACCGCTCCACAGCTTTTCCAGTTGGTAGAAGTCACGGTGTTCATCCTGCATCACATGCACGATCACCGAGCCCATATCTACCAGCACCCATTCACCGCTCAGTTGCCCTTCCACGCTCAGCAGATCCAGACCCGCGTGGCGGGCCTCGCTGGCCAGATGGTGGGCAATGGCGCTGACGTGACGACTGGAGTTGCCGGAACAGATGATCATGGTGTCAGTAATGCTGGATTTGCCGCGTACATCGAGGGTGATGATGTCGCGGCCTTTCATGTCATCGATCTTGTCGATGATAAAGGCATGCAATTCTTGGCCTTGCAATGAGTCTCTCCTGTATTCCGGCGCGCAGCGTTTGCGTCAGGGCGGCGGATTATATCATGGTCACTCCCGTTTCCCATCGGGTGGGGCGGGATTACGACAGGGGCTAGCGGCGGTTGGCGCGGTAGAGCCCCTGTTGATCAATATAGTGCGCAACCGACTCGGGCAAGAGGTAGCGGGTGTCTTGCCCCCCATCCAGCAAGGCCCGCAGTCGGGTGGCTGACAGTTCGATGGGCTGGTTGTCCGCCAGCCAGATATGACCGACCAGACGCTGATGCAGCGCGTTGGCATCCGCGGTGTGATGGCGCGCCAGCAGCTGCGCCACCTCGGTCGGATAATCCGGTTGCCAGCCCGGCCGCACGCTCACCACCAGATGGGCATGGTCGAGCAGCTCCTGCCAGCGGTGCCAGCTTGGCAGGCTCAGCAGGGAATCCATCCCCATCAGAAAACAGAGCGGCGTATCGGGCAGTTCACGACGCAGCTCGATAAGGGTCTCGATGGTGTAAGAGGGCTTGTCCCGTCTCAGCTCCCGCTCATCTACCACAAAGTGGTGGTTCTCTGCCGCCGCCAGTTTGACCATGGCGAGGCGCTGTTCGCTTGAGCAGAACGGATTGGCACGGTGGGGCGGGATATGGTTCGGGATCAGCCGCATTTCGGCCAGCCCGAGAGCATCGCGCGCCTCGATGGCCGGGCGCAGATGGCCGATATGGATAGGATCGAACGTGCCTCCCAGCAGGCCAATGGGCGCTTTCAGCACGGGCTGCTCTCCATCACCAGCGGCAGCGGGGTGCCATCACGAAAGCCGAGGGCAATGGTCTGCAGCATCAGCCACGCCTGTTCGGTATCGAAGCGGCGCTGGGCATCGTCCAGCTGGGCCATCAGTTGCCACAGTTGCTGCAACTTGGCAAACGGCAGGCGGGTCAGTGCTTGCTGAATGAGCTGCTGGCGGCTCTGCCAGATGCGCAGGCGGCTGAAGTGCTCCCCCAGCGGCTGGCCGTTGCGCATCGCCAACGACAGCTCGGTCAGCTGCTCCAGCTCGCGGCAGAGGGTCCAGGCCAGCATCCCTGGCTCGGTACCTTCGGCCCGCAGGGCGGCCAGAATGCGCTGGGCCCGGTTCACCTTGCCCTCCAGCAGGGTATCGACCAGCTGAAACGGGGTGAAGTGGGCGTGGCGGATAATGGTCTCTTGCAGATAGGTGACGCTGATGGGCTGGGGCGGCGAGAGCAGGGTCAGCTTCTCGATCTCCTGACTGGCGGCCAGCAGGTTGCCCTCGTAGGAGTGGCACATGAAGTTGATGGCATCCGGCAGCGCCTTGAGGCCGAAACGCGCAAAGCGGGCGCTCATCCAGCGCGGGAAAAACTTGGGCTCCGGATGGTTGACCGGCACATAGGTGCCAATCTGGTAGAGCTTGTCGAACCAGGCCGCCTTCATCTGGGTCTGGTTGAGGCGACCGCCACTCAGTACCAGCAGCAGGTCGGGATGAAGCTGCTTGCCAATTTCGCTGATGCGGGCAGCGAGATCCTTGTCCACCTTGGCGGGCAGCTCCAGCTCGATGATCTGACGGGCGGAGAAGAGGCTCATGGCCTGACAGGCATCGTAGACCTGATTCCAGTCCAGCCCCTGTTCCACCACGAAGGTGTGGCGCTCATCGAAACCCTGCTTGCGGGCGACCTGACGGATGGCATCGATGGCCTCCAGTCGCAGCAGGGGCTCGTCGCCAAAAACGAGATAGCAGGGCCGAAGCCCTGCTTTGAGGTGGTCACCAAATTGTTCCGGGTAGATCCGCATCAGAAGCTGACCTGACTCAACTGACGGATCACCTGATTGGCCGCCTGCTCCTGCATTTCGCGGTTGAGCTGCTCCTGCTCACGGGAGGAGGCGAGCGCTGCATCCGGCTTGTTGAGGAAGCTGCGGTTGAAGTTGATGGGGAAGACCTGAGTCGGCTTGCCCGGTACCGAGATGGTGAACTGGGTACCAAAGCCCAGCACATATTCGGTGTCCGTCCCCAGTGCGTTGACCGAGGCGACCTGACTGGTGCTGCCTACGCCGGCCAGAGTGAGCACCGGAATGCCCTCCTTGTCGGCCAGGGTCACGCCAGAGGCCTTCAGGCGGGTGGTAACCATCCGGTAGAAGTCGCTCTTGTTGTCGCCCACGACCTTCATGGTCATCAGCTCGCTCGGAATGCCGTTGCCGCGCATGTGAAAGCCGCAGCCTTGCAGCAGCAGACCAGCCAGCACGATGGCCATCCAGCGGGTGAAGATGGTGCCCATAGAAAATCCTCTTTGCATTAAGGGAAAGCGGCGGGCGCAGGGCCCGCCGTTATCATCCGTTTGCTGTCACAGATTGGCAATGATCAGTTGGCAGCCAATTAGTTAGCGACAATGTTGAGCTGTCATGGGCCGGTACGTCGTTACCCATGAGTGGCCACACAGTCAGCCAAGGTCGCCAAATGGTATGACATCAGTTGGCAACCGATCAGTTAGCGACAATGTTGAGCAGCTTGCCAGGTACATAGATCACCTTGCGCACGGTCAGACCGTCGGTGAACTTCTGCACGGAGGCATCGGCCATCGCCAGCTTCTCGACATCGGCCTGGCTGATCTCGGCCGGCACGGTCAGCTTGCCGCGCATCTTGCCGTTGATCTGCACCACCACCAGCTTCTCGGTCTCGACCATGGCCGCTTCATCGGCCACCGGCCAGGCTGCGTGATCGATGTCGTCGCCCTTGCCCAGCATCTTCCACAGCTCGAAGCCGATGTGCGGAGTGATGGGGTAGAGCATAACAACGACAGCTTCCAGCGCTTCCTGCATCAGGGCGCGGTCCTGCTCGTCGTTGCCCAGCTTGGAGAGATTGTTCATCAGCTCCATGATGGCGGCGATGGCGGTGTTGAAGGTCTGACGGCGACCCACGTCATCGCTCACCTTGGCGATGGTCTTGTGCAGTTCACGGCGTACCGCTTTCTGCTCGTTGGTGAGAGCAGCCACATCCAGCGCGGCAACGGCGCCACCGGAAACGTGTTCGAAGGTGACGCGCCACAGGCGACGCAGGAAGCGCTGGGCACCCTCTACGCCGGAGTCGGACCACTCCAGAGTCATCTCGGCCGGAGAGGCGAACATCATGAACAGACGGACGGTATCGGCGCCGTAACGCTCGACCATCAGCTGCGGGTCGATGCCGTTGTTCTTGGACTTGGACATCTTGGTCATGCCGGAGTGGAGCACTTCGCGGCCTTCGTTATCGATGGCCTTGGTGATGCGACCCTTCTCGTCACGCTCTACCTTGACGTCAGTCGGGCTGACCCAGACGTTGCCGCCCTTCTCGTCTTTGTAGTAGAAGGCGTCGGCAAGCACCATGCCCTGGCAGAGCAGGCGCTTGAACGGCTCGTCGCTGTTGACCAGACCCGCGTCACGCAGCAGCTTGTGGAAGAAGCGGGCGTAGAGCAGGTGCATACAGGCGTGCTCGATACCGCCGATGTACTGATCCACCGGCAGCCAGTGGTTGGCAGCCGCCGGATCCAGCATGCCCTTGTCGTAGTCCGGGGAGCAGTAGCGTGCGTAGTACCAGGAGGACTCCATAAAGGTGTCGAAGGTATCGGTCTCGCGGAATGCTTCCTGGCCGTTGTAAGTGGTCTTGGCCCACTCGGCGTCGGCCTTGATCGGGCTCTGGATACCATCCATCACCACATCTTCCGGCAACAGTACCGGCAGCTGATCTTCCGGTGTCGGCACTACGGTGCCGTCAGCCAGGGTCAGCATCGGGATGGGGGCGCCCCAGTAACGCTGACGGGAGACACCCCAGTCACGCAGACGGTAGTTGACGGTGCGCTTGCCCTTGCCGAGCCCTTCCAGCTTGCTGGCGATGGCATCGAAGGCGCCCTGGAAGTCGAGACCGTCAAACTCGCCGGAGTTGAACAGCACGCCTTTCTCGGTATAAGCGGCGTCGCTCACGTCGACGTCGCCATCAACCGGCTTGATCACCGCCTTGATGTCGAGGCCATATTTGGTGGCGAATTCGAAGTCACGCTGGTCGTGGGCCGGAACCGCCATCACGGCGCCAGTGCCGTAGTTCATCAGCACGAAGTTGGCGACCCAGACCGGTACCTTGCGGCCATCCAGCGGGTGAATGGCATAGAGGCCGGTGGCCATGCCCTTCTTCTCCATGGTGGCCAGTTCGGCTTCGGCTACCTTGGTGTTCTTGCACTCTTCGATAAAGGCTGCCAGTTCCGGATTGTTTTCGGCGGCCTGCAGGGCCAGCGGGTGGCCAGCGGCGATACCGACATAGGTGACGCCCATGAAGGTGTCCGGACGGGTGGTGTAGACCTCCAGCTGATCAGCCTGACCCTCGATGGCGAAGCTGATGTTGACCCCTTCGGAGCGGCCAATCCAGTTGCGTTGCATGGTCTTGACCATCTCCGGCCAGCCTTCGAGGTTGTCGATATCGTTGAGCAGCTCTTCGGCGTAGTCGGTGATCTTGATGAACCACTGGGGGATCTCTTTTTGCTCCACCGGGGTATCACAGCGCCAGCAGCAGTTGTCGACCACCTGCTCGTTGGCCAGCACTGTCATGTCGTTCGGGCACCAGTTGACGGAGGAGGTCTTCTTGTAGACCAGACCCTTCTCGTAGAGCTTGGTGAAGAACCACTGCTCCCAGCGGTAGTAATCCGGTTTGCAGGTGGCGACTTCACGATCCCAGTCATAACCCAGACCCAGCATCTTCAGCTGGTTCTTCATGTATTCGATGTTTTCGTAGGTCCAGGGCGCCGGTGCGGTATTGTTTTTGATCGCGGCGTTCTCGGCCGGCAGACCGAATGCATCCCAACCGATGGGTTGCAGCACGTTCTTGCCATTGAGGCGTTGATAACGGGAGATCACATCACCTATGGTGTAGTTACGAACGTGCCCCATGTGTAGTCGACCAGACGGATAGGGGAACATGGACAGGCAGTAGAACTTCTCCTTGTCTACCTTCTCCACGGCCTTGAAGGTTTTCTTGGCATCCCAGTGCTTTTGCACTGCTGGTTCGATTGATTGGGGAACGTATTGCTCTTGCATTGGTGACATCCGGATCTGTGAAATGAATAGATAAATCAGCTGGGAAATCGCAATAGAATACCCATATCCTGCGGCGGCAACAACCGCCAGCATCCGTCAAGCCTGAAGCTGGGCCAGAAAGGGATTTAGCAGAGGAGTAACAGCCATGGACAAACGTCAAAAAGGGTATGAAACCTTCATTGCCGAACTGCAAAAGCAGTGGCAAGAGACAGAGCAGTTCCAGGGGGAGCGCCTCAACCGGATGATTGCCAAGGTGCAGGCCTATCTGGAGGCAGCCAGCGACCTGACTCAGGACGAACTGGCGCTGATCGCCGAGTATGTGAAGCGGGATCTGGGCAACTATGACGAGGGGCGCCATGACGATAGTGCGCAGGTGGAAGAGTCTGCCTTTATGCTGGCCCTCAAAGACACCGCCTGGTCCTGGCTGGCGGATGTGACCGACCGCGCCCAGGTGGAGTGGCGGGAGCTGGCCGACGAGTTGGAGCACAAGGGTGTTTACGAAGCGGGTGACTGGGTAGGGCTCGGGGTCATGGTGTGCGACCAGTGTGGCTGGCGCCATACCGTGCTGCATCCCCAGCAGCTCGATACTTGCCCCGAATGCGGCTGCGCCGAGTATCATCGCGAGCCGCTCTCGCCCTGAGTCATGCCATCAATTCGGACGAGACAACGAGCAAAAAGGCGCCATCAGGCGCCTTTTTCTTGCTTGCAGGTTTCGTTGGGGCGTTTACTTGCCCGCGACGGAGAGGCCGCCAAAACGGATCAGCGGGGCGTAGAAGCCCTTGCCATCGTTGTGGTGCAAGGTATCGCCGACCGCTTCCAGCTCACCCAGCAGGCGGTAGAAGTTGCCCGCCACCGTGATGCCGCGTACCGGCTGCAGGCGAACCCCATCTCGGCAGAGGAATCCTGATGCGCCAAAGGAGAAGTCGCCGCTCACCGCATCGGCACCCGAATGCAGGCCATCCAGCTTGACCAGCTCCAGATAGTCGCCGCTCTGCACTTCCGTTTCGCAGTGGGGGCCCGCGCCAAACACCAGATGGCGAGCGGTCACATCGAGGGCGCTGCGGGCACCGCGAGCGGCCGAGCCGTTGCTGGCGACGCCAAAGTGGCGGGCCGTGGCGCTGTTGTGGAGCAGGGTCTTCAGCTCCCCTTCGCCAATCAGCAGCAGATCCGAGCTGGCCGCCCCCTCGCCATCAAACGCCTTGATGTTCATGCCGCCAGGCATATAGACCCGGCTCTCCAGAGTAAGCCAGCGTGACGCCACGCTCTGGCCGACCTTGTTGCGCCAGGGGTTGATCCCCTGCTGGGCCCACTTGCCCGACAGCACGCCCTGAAAGCAGCCAAACAGGCTGGCAAAGCAGTTGGTACTGAAGATGACGCTGTAGCGACCGCTCGGCACCGCTTCACCGGGCAGCAGACCATCGGCGATGGCGTAGATCTGCTCGATCAGGGCCTGACTATCCAGCTCGTCGAAGCGACGGCCATACTGCCCCTGCGAGTGCATCGACTGGCGGCCATCCCGTTCCACCAGCGCCGAGCTGTAGCAGCCGACGCTGAACTCGCCGTGCTGACAGAGGGTGCCCTGACTGTTGGCGAGCCAGAGCTGGCTCTCACCTTCGAAGAAGCTGTTGTAGGGGGCGCCGCTCACATCGGGCATGGCCAGCATGTCAGATTCCAGGCGCAGGGCCAGAGCGATCTTCTCCTCAACCGGCGTGGTATCAGGCTGATTGATCTCGGCGCAATCTGTGGTGATACGGCTATTGGCCACCGAGATGCGCTGATCCGCATCCACCTTGGCAAAGCGGCTGGCATCGAGCGCATCCTGCAGCATGGCATCCAGCGCCAGCTCATCGAGGGATTCCGAGTAGGCGATGCCGACCCGACCCTCTTTTATCAGGCGAATACCCAGTTGCTGGCTGCTGGTGACCTTGTATTCACCCAGCTCGCCCTTGTCTGCCTTGAGGGAGAAGGCTCTCTCCTGATTGGCGATGATGTCTGCCTCGGCACCAAGGTCGGCCACTTTATCCAGCAGGCGGGTGAGCAGTTGATTCATGTCGATGGTGCTCATCAGGCGTTTCCTCCCACCAGAATATTGTCTACTTTCAGCGCCGGCTGGCCCACCGAGGTGGGGACCGAGCCCGAGACAGAGCCGCACATGCCGGCGGCCAGCGCCAGATTGCGGCCCACCATGGAGATCTCTTTCAGCACCTGCGGGCCGGTACCGATCAGGGTGGCCGACTTGAGCGGTTTGGTGATCTTGCCGTGCTCGATGAGGTAGGCCTCTTGCACATTGAAGTTGAACTCGCCGGTGCCGGGCTGTACCGAGCCGCCCCCCATCTTCTTGGCGTAGATGCCATGTTCGACGGTGGCCAGCATATCGTCGAGGCTGTGGTTGCCCGGTTCGATATAGGTGTTGCGCATGCGCGAGGTGGGGGCGTACTTGTAGGATTCGCGCCGCCCTGAGCCGGTGCGTGCGTAGCCTGTTTTGAGGGCACCCATTCTGTCCACCAGAAAACCGGTCAGGACGCCATCCTTGATGAGCTGGGTATGCTGGGTCGCCATTCCCTCGTCATCGACGTTGATGGAGCCCCAGGCGTTGCCTTGCAGTCCCTCGTCCACCGCATTGACCACCGGATTGGCGATAAGTTGGCCCATCTTGTCGTGGAACACCGACGCCTTCTTGGCCACCGAGGTGGTCTCCAGCAGATGACCGCACGCCTCGTGGAAGATGACGCCGCCAAAGCCGTTCTCCATGATGACCGGCAGGGTGCCGCTCGGGCAGGGAGCCGCACCCAGCTTCACCAGTGCCTGACGGGTTGCGGTGAGGGCCAGCTCGCGCGGATCGATGCGATCGGCATGCTCCCAGCCCATCAGGGCGCCGGGGGCCTCGTAACCGACGCTCTGCTCGCTCCCTTCCATGGCGATGGTCTGGGCCATGATGCGGTTGTAGTGGCGGCGATCGGCCACTTGCACCCCTTCGCTGTTGAAGATCTCCACCTCCTGCTCCCAGCCCAGCACGTTGCCGGAGAACTGGCTCACCTTGTCGCTCTCGGCGCGGGCCGCCGCATCCATGGCGTGCAGATAGGCGATCTTCTGCTCCAGCAGCTTGTCTGCCGACAGGGGCCGCGCCACCGGGTTGCGATCGGTCAGGCGGGTGAAATCGAAGGCGGTGGCGGTCACCACGGGGTCGCGGCGGTCTTTGGCCGCCAGCAGGGTGACGATGCGCAGCAGCTCGTCGCGGTTGGCCAGATTGGTGTAGCCGTAGAGCACCTTGTGGCCGTAACAGAGGCGCACGCCGATACCGAAATCGAGGCCGCCGCTGATGTTCTCTATCTGGCTGGAGAGCAGGCTGAGCTGGCTGCGGCGCTTGCGCTCCACAAACAGCTCGGCAAAATCGGCACCCAGCGCCAGCGCGTGATCGAGCACGTCACGGGCGATGGCGGGGGCCAACAGGGAGAATGGAGTCATAGAATATCCTTTTCTGGTCTGTCCGTTTGCTTCCGACATCCGGCTCTGATTGTTATGGGATGTCGAGTCCATTGTTGCAGACCAGCACAAAAAAGTCGCTATAGCGTCATGCGATGATACCGATTGAGAAAATCGGTGCGATAACTGCGCCCGGCGGCCAGGGCCAGGCGCTCAGGGTCGTTTTGCCAAAACGTGGGAAAGATCAGAGCAGGGCGTGAATTTCGCTCAGGATCTGTTCGACCCACTGCTCGATGCGCGGATCGGTCTGGTCATATTGGTTGGCATCATCGAGGGCCAGCCCGACGAAGTGACGGCCATCGTCGATCAGTGCCTTGGAGGCATCGAATTCGTACCCTTCGTTGGGCCAGTAGCCCACCAGCTTGACCCCTTTTGGCACCAGCTGATCGTGCAGCATGCCGAGGGCGTCCTGGAACCATTCGCCATAACCGAGCTGATCGCCGAGGCCAAACAGGGCCACGATGCGTCCCTCCAGATGGAGATCGGCGATATCTTCCCAGCGGGACTCCCAGTCCTCCTGCAGTTCGCCAAAATCCCAGGTGGAGATGCCGAGGATCAGGATCTCGTAATCCTCCATCCGGTGCAGGGAGACATCCTTGATATTGTGAATATCCACCAGCTCGGGGCCGATGAGGGCGCGGATCTTCTCGGCAGCCATCTCGGTGTAGCAGGTGGTGGAACCGTAAAACAGACCAATCTTCATCGCTCTTCTCTCTGTTGGCGCTTTCTCGCTTGCTGTTGGCGCGTTCTCGCATGCTCGTGTGGGCTGCGCCATGTTGGCAACACGATGGGTAACGTAAGGGGAGGTCGCCAGTCTAGCAGATTGCCATTCGACCTTCACCGCCCGGCAAGGGGCGCGGCAAACGAGCCTTATCTTTCCAATGAAAGTGCCTTGTCTTTCCAAGGAGTTGGCGCGTTACAATGGGCCATCGATCCCCTGATTGCAGCGCACCATGAGCAAGCCTGACCCACATCCCCTGATTGAACCCTTCCTCGACGCCCTCTGGCTGGAGCGGGGATTGTCTGACAACACGGTCAGCTCCTATCGCAGCGATCTGGAGAAGTTCGCCCTCTGGCTCGACGAGCAGGGGAGCTCGCTGCTGCTGGCGGGGATGGACGAGATCCAGCACTACCTCGCCTGGCGGGTCGATCACCAGTTTGCGGCCAGCAGCACCGCCCGTTTTCTCTCGGCCCTGCGCCGTTTCTATCAGTATCTCAACCGTGAGAAGCTGCGCAGCGACGATCCGACCGTGCTGCTGGAGGGGCCCAAGCTGCCGAAAAAACTCCCCTCCGATTTAAGCGAAACGGAAGTGGAGGCTCTGCTGAGTGCGCCGCTGGTGGACGACCCGCTGGAACTGCGGGACAAGGCGATGCTGGAGCTGCTCTACGCTACCGGGCTGCGGGTCTCCGAGCTGGTGGGGCTCACTGCCGAGCATGTCAGTTTGCGTCAGGGCTTGGTGCGCGTAGTGGGCAAGGGCAACAAGGAGCGGTTGGTGCCCATGGGCGAGGAGGCGATGCACTGGCTGGAGCGTTACTACCGGGAGGCCCGCACCCTGCTGCTCGGTGGTACCAGCTCGGACGTGGTGTTTCCCTCCAAGCAGGCCCGTATGATGACCCGCCAGACCTTCTGGCACCGCATTAAGCTTTACGCGCAGCGGGCCGGGATTAACGGCGAGCTATCCCCCCATACCTTGCGCCACGCCTTTGCCACCCATCTGCTCAATCACGGCGCCGACCTGCGGGTTGTGCAGATGCTGCTGGGTCACGCGGATCTCTCCACTACCCAGATCTACACCCATGTGGCCAACGAGCGACTCAAGGCGCTGCACGGGGAGCATCACCCCAGAGCTTGAGTGGCTGGCCTCCCAAAAACAAAAAACCGCCAGCAGGCGGTTTTTTTATCTCTACACGACAGGAGATGGCGCTTATTTCCCTTGTTGGGATTTCAGCAGATCACGGATCTCGGTCAGCAGCTCCTGATCCTTGGTCGGGCCTGCCGGGGCGGCGGCTTCCTCTTCCTGCTTCTTCTTCAGGGTGTTGATGGCCTTCAGTCCCATGAAGATGGCAAAAGAGATGATCAGAAAGTCGATGATGGTCTGGATGAACTTGCCATAGGCGATGACCACGGCGGGTGTTGCACCTTCTGCGGCCTTCAGAGTGACCGCCAGGTCGCTGAAGTCCACGCCGCCCAGGATCAGGCCGATGGGCGGCATGATCACGTCACCGACAAAAGAGGAGACAATTTTGCCGAAGGCGGCACCAATGATGATACCGACCGCCATATCGATGACGTTGCCGCGGGCGGCAAAGGCTTTGAACTCTTGAATCAGACTCATTATTTCCTCCGAAATTAAACAAGATAGCGCGTTGATTACCCTTGCCAAAGGGCGAACTCTTGTCAGGAAAAACAGAGGCTAAGCCGCGTTGTTCCTGTCGTCCTGACTAGCTTGCGGGCGTTATGAGTCCTTGGCAATCGGGGGGAGCCATTTTTTTGGTACAAAGTGATATTAATTTTTTGGTAATTAGCTGGTTGAATGATGAGCTGTGCTGCTGTAGTTTGCTGGGTCGATTCATTCATACCACGTGAGTAAACAAGTGAAGTATTTACTACTGGGAATGATGCTTTTGTGCACATTTGCTGCCAGAGCGGGGATGGATACCCAAGCCTTGAAACAGACCATCACAGCCCGGCTGGGGGTCCCCGTCTATCTGGTTGAACCGACCCCGATCGCGGGGTTGTATATGCTGGGCACCTCACAGGGGGTGCTCTACAGCGATGCCAAAGGGGATTATGTGGTGCAGGGGGTCATGCTGGATATGACCCGCGACATGAAGAACCTGACCATCTCGGGTATGCGCGAGCAGCGCCGACTTGGCTTGGCACAGGTGGCCCATGCCCCCATCGTGCTCAAGGCCAGGGATGAGCGTCACCGGGTCGCTCTGTTTCTCGGCGAGCAGGACGCCAAGCGTCGTCAGCTCTCCGGCACCTTGCAACACCTGCAGGCATCCGGGGTGAGCGTGGCTCTCTATCCGGTGATTGATCACGCCGAACGGGCCGCCGACTGGTGCAGCGATCCCCTACTGCAAAATGATCCGTTAAAAGCCTATTTGCCTCAAACGGCATGTAGTGAGACCCTTATCCAAAATATTGGCCTGAGCCAATGGTTGGGGGTCAAGGTACTGCCGGCCTGGGTCTCCTCCGACGGGGATCTGGTGCGCGGGTATCAGAGCCCCGAACAGCTGCTCAAGATACTGGATCATATTGATGTCCCTGCAAATCCGTCGTCGTCCGCGAGTTGATGATTCCCATCTGCCTGCCACCCTGCATCCCCTGCTTCGCCAAATCTTCGCCAGCCGTGGCGTAGAGGATCCCGCCCTGCTGAAGCGCAGCGCCAGCCAGCTGTTGCCGCCCCAGCGTCTCTATGGCATGGAACAGGCGGTGCCGCTGCTGGCGGATGCCCTGACTGCCCAGAAACGGATCCTTATCGTCGGCGACTTCGACTGCGATGGTGCCACCAGTTCGGCCCTGTGTGTGCTGGCCCTGCGCGCCATGGGTGGCCGCCATATCGATTTTCTGGTGCCCAATCGCTTCGAGTTTGGCTACGGCCTCACCCCCGAGATTGTCGAGCTGGCGGTGGCGCGCGGCGCCGAGTTCCTGATCACGGTGGATAACGGCATCTCCAGCATCGCCGGGGTGGCGGCAGCCAAGGCGGCCGGCATGCAGGTACTGGTTACCGATCACCATTTGCCGGGTCAGGAGCTGCCTGACGCCGATGCCATCGTCAACCCGAACCAGCATGGTTGCGATTTCCCCTCCAAGTCGCTGGCCGGGGTGGGGGTGGCCTTCTACCTGATGGCGGCCCTCAACACCCATCTGCGTCAGCTCGGCTGGTACGAACGGCAAGGGTTGCGAGCCCCCAATGTGGCGGATTACCTCGACCTGGTGGCCCTCGGCACGGTTGCCGACGTGGTGGCGCTCGATGGCAACAACCGCATCCTGGTCCATCAGGGGTTGCAGCGGATCCGGGCCGGGCGCTGTCGCCCCGGCATTCAGGCGCTGGTGGATGTGTCGGGCCGCGATGGTCGCCGCCTCACCGCCGCCGACCTCGGTTTTGCGCTGGGGCCACGCCTCAATGCGGTAGGGCGCCTCGATGACATGTCCCTCGGGGTCGCCTGTCTGCTCTGCGATGATCTCAATCTGGCGCGCCAGCTTGCGGCCGAGATGGACAGCCTCAATCAGGAGCGCAAGGAGATCGAGCAGGGGATGCAGCAGGAGGCCCTCGCCACCCTGGAGCAGATCCGGTTTCGCGATGGCGAGGTGCCGTCGGGCATAGTGCTGCACCGCAACGAGTGGCATCAGGGGGTGGTGGGGCTGGTGGCCTCCAAGGTGAAGGAGAAGTACTACCGCCCGGTCATCGCCTTTGCCGAGAGTAGCGAGACTGAACTCAAGGGCTCCGGTCGATCCATCCCCGGGGTGCACCTGCGCGATGCGCTGGAACTGCTCGATACCCGCCATCCCGGCCTGATGGGCAAGTTTGGTGGTCACGCCATGGCGGCGGGGTTGACCCTGCCCAAGGCCAACATCGAGGCGTTCGGTCGGGCCTTTGAGGCGGTCATTAGTGAGCTGGTGACACCGGAGCTTTTGACCGGGGTGTTGCTCACCGATGGCGAGTTGTTGCCGGACGAGCTCAACCTCGAGCTGGCGGAGCTTATTCGCGCCTCCGGCCCCTGGGGTCAGGCCTTCCCCGAGCCGCTGTTCGACGGCGAGTTCGTGCTGGTTCAGCAGCGGCTGGTGGGGGAGAAGCACCTCAAGATGATGCTGACAACCGATTCCGGTCATGCTGTGGATGCCATCGCCTTTGGCGTCGATCTCAAGCGCTGGCCCGATGCCTCGGTCAAGCGGGTGCGGCTTGTCTACCGGCTTGACGTCAACGAGTGGCGCGGCAACCGCAGCGTGCAGCTGCTGGTGGAGCATCTGGAGGCGGCCGGTCTCTGAGCCGGTAGCATCGCTGCTCTATCGCCGCTTTATCACAGATAGCGCTGACAACGGCCACCCTCGGGTGGCCGTTTTTGTTGGCGGATCTCTGGAAAAGGGCGTTGACCTGTCTATAGCTTCACAGTTTAAGCTCGTCTCTATCGGGTCACCTGAGGGCCCGCACCGTGAGTGATTGCCATGAAAATATCCGAACTGGCCCGCCGCTGCGGTCTCGCCCGCTCCACCCTGCTCTATTACGAGAAGCTGGGGGTGATTGCCGGCACCCGGGCCGCCAACGGTTATCGCCACTATGACGAGGGGGATCTGCAGCGACTGCAGATGGTGCAGGCCCTGCAGGCAGGTGGTCTCAGCCTCAAGCAGTGCCTCGCCTGTCTGGCTGGCGAGATAGATCAAGCGGCATTGCAGGCCCGGGTCAGGGAGCTGGATGAGGAGCTGGCGCGGATGCAGCGCGCCCGGGATCTGTTGGCGGATCTGGCAGGGCTGCGCCCGCGCTCCGGTGAGGAATTCAAGGCCTGGCAGCTGCAACTGCAGCGCGAGGCACCTGAGGCCTACTTCGCGTGGGTGATGAAACAGGGTTTTAGCGAGAAAGATCGCTACCACTTGCAATGGTTGAGCAAAGACATGAATGAACATGAGCGTTACATCAAGGACTTTATCCAGCTGCTGGATGGCATGAGTTACTGGGGGCCGGGGGATCGCGCCTTCACCCAGCAGCAGTTTGCCGCCTTGCCCATCCGGCCGTGCCGGATCCTCGACATGGGCTGCGGGCGCGGGGCCTCGACCATGGCACTGGCTCAGGTGACCGATGCCGACATTGTGGCCATCGATCTGGAAGAGGAGGCACTGGCCGCCGTGGCGCACTCCGCCCGTGCTGCGGGCTTTGAGCATGTCTCCACCCTCTGCGCCAACATGGCGGCACTGCCGGACGATCTGGCCCCGGCCGACCTCATCTGGGCAGAGGGGAGCGCTTACGTGATGGGGGTTGCCAATGCGCTGAAGGCGTGGCGTCCGCTACTCGCGAGTCCGCAGGCTTGCATCGTGCTCAGTGATGCGGTCTGGCTGACCGATAACCCGCCCGAGGAGGCGTTGGCATTCTGGCAGCAGGATTATCCCGCCATGCAGACGCTGGCGGGCCTGCTTGAGACGGTACAAGCGGCAGGCTACCGCTGTCTGTCACACACTCCGTTGCCGATGAGCGCCTGGAACAACTATCTGGATCCCATCGAGGTCAATCTGGTGCGCTATCGTGACGAGCTGGGGGAGAGTGCCGCCTGGCAGGACTTGAGCCGGGAAGTGGCCATCCACCGCCAATATCTGGGCAGTTACGGCTATGTGATCTGCTGCCTGCAAAAAGATGCGTGATTAGCTGTCGTAAAAAAACGAGGCGCCTGCGGGCGCCTCGTTGTTTATCAGGGATGGTGGATGGCCATTACAGCTCGCGGGCCCAGGGGTGAGCCTTGGGGCGCAGCGCCAGCGCCAGACCCAGCAGCAGCACGGTCAGACCGTAGAGGGGCCAGCTGCCAAAGCGCATATAGGGGGTCTCACCGTGGGCGGGACGCACCTCGCTGCGCAGCACGCCCGCTTCAAACTGCGGGATCTGGCCGATGATGCTGCCGTCAATCTCGGTAACGATGGTGATGCCGGTATTGGTATCCCGTAGCAGCGGACGAGCTAGCTCCAGCGCGCGCATCCGGGCGATCTCCATATGTTGCCAGGGGCCGATGCTGGTGCCGAACCAGGCGTCGTTGGAGACGGTCAGCAGGAAGTCGGTATCGGTATTGACGTTGCGGCGCACCTCTTCCGGGAAGATGATCTCGTAGCAGATGGCGGCGGCAAACTTGAGCCCCTTGGCGATCAGGTTTGTCTGTACTTCGTCACCCCGGCTGAAAGAGGACATCGGCAGGTTGAAGAAGGGGGCGATGGGGCGCAACAGATCTTCAAACGGCACGAACTCGCCGATGGGCAGCAGGTGGTACTTGTTGTAGCGGTTGGAGTGGTTGTAGAAGTAGGACTCCTTGCCATCCGCATCCTGCACCCCCATGCCGAGCACGGTATTGTAGAAGCGCTGTTGCTGCTCGTCGTAGTGAATGATCCCGGCCAGCAGGCCGGTATCGTTCACCTTCATCGCCTTGTCCAGATTCTCCAGATAGGGGCCCATCGCCTTCTCGATGGCCGGGATCGCCGACTCCGGCCAGATGATGATGTCAGCATCCTGATTCTCGCGGCTCAAGTCCTGATAGGTGCGCACCGTGGGGGCCAGCGCCTCCGGATCCCACTTGAGGGACTGGGCAATATTGCCCTGCACCAGTGCCACCTTGACCGGCTCGCCACGGGTCACCCAGTTGAGCTGCATCAGACCGTGGGCACCGGCCACCAGCAGGGCAGGCACCGCCAGCCACAGTGGCGAGCGGGACTTCCACACCAGCCAGATAGCGGAGGCGGACAGCAACAGGGCTAGGGTGATGCCCTGCACCCCGAGAATGGGGGCAAAGCCCTTGAGGGGGCCGTCGATCTGACTGTAACCAAACCAGAGCCAGGGGAAGCCGGTCATCACCCAGCCGCGCAGCCAGTCAGCCACCAACCACAGGGCCGGGAAGGCGAGCAGCCAGCGGCTCCAGTGACGGCCGCCAAAGAAGCGGGCAAAGACCCAGCAGGCGAGCGTCGGGTAGAGTGCCAGATAGGCGGAGAGCCCGGCCAGCAGCACGAAGGCGACCGGCAGCGGGATGCCGCCAAACTCGGTCATGCTGACATGGATCCACCATAGCCCCGGCAAAAAGAGTCCCATGGCGTAGCCAAAACCGCGCCAGGCGGCCTGTTTCGGCGTGGCTTTGTCCAGCAGGGCGTAGAGGCCAAGCAGGGAGGGGATCACCAGCGGCCAGTAGCCGAAGGGGGAGAAGGCCAGCACGGCGATGGCACCAGAGGCCAATGCACTGAGGCTTAACAGAATTTTGGAAGTAACAGGGGATAATCTCACGGGCGATGGTGCTCGTCTTGGTGTGCAACTGGGGTCGAATGGCCGGTATCTTAACCTGTAAGCGGGGCAACGGCGAGCCTCGATGCCGGTGGCAGAGAGCACAACGCCCCGAGGTCGGGGCGTTGTTTCACACATCGAGCGGATCTGCCTATTGCGGCTCGGATTGCGCCGCCGCGTGGTGTTCGGGGATCTTCACCTGCAGCTGCTGCAGACGACGCCGGTCGGCATGCATCACCTTGAAAAGGTAGCCATCCAGCTCGATCTCCTCGCCCTTCTTGGGCAGGTGGCTGAAGGCGTGCATCACCAGACCACCCACCGTATCTACCTCTTCATCACTGAATTTGGTGCCGAAGAAGTCGTTGAAATCCTCGATCTCGGTCAGGGCGCTGATGGAGAAGACCCGCTTGCTGAGGCGGCGGATCTCGTCCGGCTCATCCTCGATGTCGTCAAACTCGTCGTCGATCTCGCCAACGATCAGTTCCAGTATGTCTTCGATGGTCACCAGACCGGAGACGCCACCAAATTCGTCGACCACAATGGCCATGTGGTAGCGCTCTTCACGGAACTCCTTGAGCAGACGGTCAACCCGTTTGCTTTCCGGCACGATCACCGTGGGGCGCAAGATTTTCTCGAGCTGCAGCGGCTCGCTGGCGTGATGGCCGCCAAACCCGAAGGGGAGCAGATCCTTGGCGAGCAGAATGCCCTCCACATGATCCTTGTCCTCGTTGATCACCGGGAAGCGGGAGTGGCCGGACTCGATGATCACCGGCAGGATTGCATCCACCGGTTGGGACTTCTCGATGGTCACCATCTGGGAGCGGGGGATCATGATATCGCGCACGCGAAGATCGGCGATCTCCAGCACCCCCTCGATCATGTCCTTGGTGTCCTGATCGATGAGGTCGCGCTCTTCGGCATCGGCTATCACGTCTACCAAATCATTGCGGTCTTTTGGCTCGCCCTGGAAGAGTTGGCTGAGTTTGTCGAGCCAGGTTTTCTTCGGCGAGCCGGTACTAGGGTGATCGTCGGTCATTTTCTCTCTTGGTTACTCGTATGAACACACTTGAAATAGTTCGGGTTATATAAGGATGGTCATCTGCTGTTTCAAGACGATGACCATCCGGTTCTTTACTCTTCGTCGTTCAGATAAGGATCGGCAAAACCGAGCTCCTGCATGATGTCGCGCTCAAGCGCTTCCATCTCTTCGGCTTCCTCATCCTCGATATGGTCATAACCTAGCAGATGCAGACTGCCGTGCACAACCATGTGGGCCCAGTGGGCCATGAGGGGCTTGCCCTGCTCCTCGGCCTCGCGCTCTACCACCTGACGGCAGATCACCAGATCGCCGAGCAGCGGCAGCTCCAGACCGGGTGGCGCCTCGAACGGGAAGGAGAGCACGTTGGTGGGCTTGTCCTTGCCGCGATAGGTGAGGTTGAGCTCGTTGCTCTCCGCCTCGTCGACGATGCGCACCGTCACTTCTGCCTCCTGCTGGAAGCCGAGAATGGTGCCATCGAGCCAGCCTTGCAGCTGGGCTTCGGTGGGCAGGCCGTCAGTGCTGGCACTGGCCAGCTGCAGATCCAGGGTTACGCTCATTGCTCGCTCTCTTTGCTGGCGTTTGTTTGGCCGGTAACCTTCTCCGCTGCCTGTTTGGCATCGAATGCCTCGTAAGCCTGCACGATACGGGCCACCACCGGGTGGCGCACCACGTCTTTGGACTCGAAGAAGTTGAACGACAGACCATCGACCCCTTGCAGCACTTCCAGAGCATGGCGCAGGCCGGATTTGGCGTTGCGCGGCAGGTCTACCTGGGTGATGTCACCGGTGACCACTGCCTTGGAGTTGAAGCCGATCCGGGTCAGGAACATCTTCATCTGCTCAGTGGTGGTGTTCTGGGCCTCATCGAGAATGATAAAGGCGTCATTGAGGGTTCTTCCGCGCATATAGGCGAGCGGCGCCACCTCGATGATGTTGCGCTCCATCAGCTTCTCGACCCGCTCAAAGCCCAGCATTTCGAACAGGGCGTCGTAGAGCGGGCGCAGGTAAGGATCCACCTTCTGGGAGAGATCTCCGGGCAGGAAGCCCAGTTTCTCACCCGCTTCCACCGCCGGACGGGTCAGCAGAATGCGGCGGATCTCCTGACGCTCCAGCGCATCCACGGCTGCCGCGACCGCCAGATAGGTCTTGCCGGTACCGGCCGGGCCGATGCCGAAGCAGATGTCGTGGCGCACGATATTGGCGATGTACTGAGCCTGATTGGGGCTGCGTGGCTTGATGAGACCGCGCTTGGTCTTGACCGTCACCTCCTTGCCATAGGGGATGCTCGGCGCCGGTTCGTCATCCTGCTCCAGCACCCGCGACTCCTGAATGGCCAGATGGACCATGTCGGGGGTGATGTCGGTCACCTTGCCACCCTTGAGGGGCTGGGTTTCCACATAGAGGTGCTTGAGGATGACGGCGGCGGCATCCAGCTGGGCCGGTTTGCCCACCAACTGGAAGTGGCTGTCACGGTAGCTGATCTCGACGCCGAGGCGGCGTTCCAGCTGCTTGATGTTGTCATCGAAGGGTCCGCACAGGCTGGCAAGGCGCTGGTTGTCGGCGGGCTCCAGATGCAGATTCAGGGTCGAGATGTGTCGGCTCAAAATATCCTCGTCTCAAGGCGCTCCCCATCCGCCGGGCGAATGGGGAGGAGGGGATTAATGGGGGGTGAAGGCGGCCACGCCCAGCTCGTCCGGTACGTTATCCGGGCGACGGGCCAGGATTTCGCTCGGGGCGGTGGCGATCCGCAGGTTCATCTCGCTCTCGCCGCGGATGAACTTGCCGCGCAGGGAGTTGGGACGCACCTCGGTGATCTCCACGTCGGCAAAACCGCCGATCAGGGTGTGCTGGCCTTCAAAGTTGACCACCCGGTTGTTCTCGGTGCGACCACACAGCTGCATCGGATCGAGCTTGGAGGGCCCTTCCACCAGGATGCGCTGGGTGGTGCCGAGCATGGCGCGGCCAATCTGCATCGCCTGGTTGTTGATGACGTGCTGCAGGCGGGCCAGACGGGCTTTCTTCACTTCCATGTCGACATCGTCGGGCATGTCGGCGGCCGGGGTGCCCGGGCGCGGACTGAAGATGAAGCTGAAGCTCATGTCGAAACCCACATCCTCGATCAGCTTCATGGTCGCTTCAAAGTCTTCGTCCGTCTCGTTCGGGAAGCCAACGATGAAGTCGGAGCTGATGGTGATGTCGGGACGGGCGGCACGCAGGCGACGGATCTTGGATTTGTACTCCAGGATGGTGTGCGGGCGCTTCATCATGGTCAGGATGCGATCAGAGCCGCTCTGCACCGGCAGGTGCAGGAAGCTGACCACTTCCGGGGTATCTTTGTAGACTTCGATGATGTCGTCGGTGAACTCGATCGGGTGGCTGGTGGTGTAGCGAATGCGATCGATACCGTCGATAGCGGCCACCAGACGCAGCAACTCGGCGAAGGTGCAGATGCCGCCATCAAAGGTCGGACCGCGGTAGGCGTTGACGTTCTGGCCGAGCAGGTTCACTTCGCGCACGCCCTGCTGGGCGAGCTGGGCGATTTCGTAGAGCACGTCGTCCAGCGGTCGGCTCACCTCTTCACCGCGGGTGTAGGGCACCACGCAGTAAGTACAGTATTTGGAGCAGCCTTCCATGATGGAGACGAACGCGGTAGCCCCTTCGGCGCGCGGTTCGGGCAGGCTGTCGAATTTTTCGATCTCGGGGAAGGCGATATCAACCTGGGCACCATGGCCCTCTTGCACTTCCTTGATCATGGCGGGCAGGCGATGCAGGGTCTGCGGGCCGAACACGATATCCACATAGGGAGCGCGCTGGCGGATGGCATCGCCCTCCTGAGAGGCAACGCAGCCACCCACGCCGATCACCAGACCGGGCTTGTTGGCCTTGAGCTTTTTCCAGCGTCCCAGCTGGTGGAACACCTTCTCCTGCGCCTTTTCGCGGATGGAGCAGGTATTGAGCAGCAAGACATCTGCCTCTTCGGGCTCTTCGGTAAGGGTGTAGCCATTGCTGGCATCCAACAGGTCGGCCATTTTGGACGAGTCATACTCGTTCATCTGGCAACCCCAGGTTTTAATGTGAAGTTTCTTGCTCATTGCTTCTCTTGACTTGTTTTGAAATCGGCATGGTCAAAGGACCGCGCATTTTACTCCGCAATCTGGATACTGCCTAGCTAATATCCAGCTGGCAATGGTGCTCACCCGATACCTGTTGCCTGCAAGCTCAATACGCTTTCTCCTTGATTTGACGCAGCAATTCCCCGTTTGTCTCACTGTTTATCAGCCGCCCTTGCGCTATCATGCTGCCATCCGGTTCACGTCCGGGCGCTGTCGCCGGACGCACCCTTTCAGGAATAAATGTATGGAACAGTGTGATATCGCCATCGTCGGCGCCGGCATGGTGGGCGCCGCCACCGCCTGTCTGCTGGCGGCTCAGGGTCTCTCAGTGCGGGTCATCGAGACCCAACTGCCGGAGCATTACGCGCCGGAGCAGCCGCTGGATCTGCGGGTCTCCGCCATCAGTCAGGCCTCGGTGGCGCTGCTGGAGCAGGCCGGTGCCTGGCACCATCTGCAGCAGATGCGGCTCTGCCCCTACCGCCGACTGGAGACCTGGGAGCTGGACGGTTTTGCCACCCGCTTCAATGCCGCCGATCTTGGCCTGCCCCAGCTCGGCTACATCATCGAAAACCGGCTGGTGCAGCTCGCCCTGCTCAAACGGATGGAGGATTTCCCCACCATCCAGACCCACACCCCGGCGGCGGTGACCAGCCTGCGCCAGAGTGCAGATGAAGCTGTGCTGACTCTGGATGACGGCACTGAACTGGCGGCCCGCTGGGTGCTGGCTTGCGATGGTGCTGAATCTCACACCCGCAAGCTGGCGGGTATCGGCGTATCGCGCTTCGAGTACCGCCAGCACTGCATGCTGATCAATATCGACACCGACTTTGCGCAGGAAGATATCACCTGGCAGCAGTTCACCCCGAGCGGCCCGCGCGCCTTCCTGCCACTACCAGGCCAGCACGGCTCTCTGGTGTGGTATGACAGCCCGGCCCGTATCCGCGCGCTGGCGACCATGAGCAACGAAGGGCTTGCCGCCGAAGTGCGCCGCCACTTCCCGAGTCGGCTCGGCGGATTTACCGTCACCGGCAAGGGGAGCTTCCCGCTGGTGCGCCGCCACGCCAACGACTACCACGCCGGTCGGGTGGTGCTGCTTGGCGATGCCGCCCACACCATCAACCCGCTGGCGGGGCAGGGGGTCAACCTTGGCTTCAAGGATGTGGCCTGCTGGACTGATCTGCTGCAAGGAGCTGGCGCCGACTGGCATCAACTGGCGTTGGCCGAGCGTTACGAGTGGCGCCGTCGTCCTGACAACCTGCTGATGCAGTCGGGGATGGATCTCTTCTACGGGGTGTTCAGCAACGAGATTGGCCCGCTCAAGCTGGCCCGCAATCTGGCCCTCAACCTGGCGGACAAGGCGGGCCCATTGAAGGAGATGGCGCTGCGCTATGCACTGGGGCTGGTTTGACAGGTAGAAACCAGATAGCACGGGCTGAATGCGCGAAGGAGCAAAGGTGATGAACAAGGCACTGCTGGTGATCGATTTTATCAACGACATCGCCCACCCCGACGGGCGCATTGCCGCCTCGGCTGCCCATGTGGTGGAGCAGGATGCCATCGCGCATGCCAATCAGGCGCTGGCCCATGCCCGCGCCCACCGCTGGCTGGTGGTGCTGATCAAGGTGGGCTTTGACGGCGGCTATCAGCTGCAACCCAAAGGCTCCCCCATGTTTGGTCGCGCTCACCAGTTGGGGGCGCTCTCTTTGGCTGACAGCGGCACCGACTTTCATCCGGATCTGGATGTGCAACCCGGTGAGCTGGTGCTGGCCAAGCCCAGGGTCAGCCCCTTCTATGGCACGGCGCTGGAGCCTGCGCTGCGGGCCAACCACATCGACCACCTCTATCTGTGCGGGGTGAGCACTAGCTGGGCCATTCAGGCGGCAGCGCGGGATGGTCACGATCGTGACTACGCCATCACCATTCTGGAGGATGCCTGCGCCGCCGCAGATGCCACCGAGCATCACACCTCGCTGCGGATGCTGGGTCGCATCGCCGAGATCATCAAGGTGTCCCAGCTGGCTTGATCCTTAACGCAGGCTGCACCCGATCACCGTTTTGAGATTGACTCTGCGGCCCCTGTCGGGCCGCAGCACTTTTGGGCAACATGATTGTCGGGCAAGATAGTGCTCACATGGATAACAACAAGGATGGACAGATGCGTTATCAGGGACGGATCGCGAGCTGGAACGAGGCGCGCGGCTTTGGATTTATTACGCCGGAGCAAAATGGCGCCGAGCAGGCAATCAATGGGTCACGCGGTGCAGGGCTGTTTGTGCATGTTACGGCACTGCAATCAGATGGCCGGGTGCCAGAGCCGGGGGAGCGTGTCACCTATCTGATTGGCAGTGGCCAGGATGGCAAGCCAAGGGCGTTACAGGTCTTTTTCCCCGATCGCCCGCTCACGTTGGCGGATGCCGTGCCGTCGGCCGCATCATCGGCGGCGCCATCGTTTCGGGCGGCAAGTCAGCCGCCACGACCCACTTCTACCAGAGAGCGGAGTAACCCCTATCGACGTCGCAAGAGCAGTTGGAGTGGCAAATTGATCCCCCTGCTGGTGCTCGTCGGCCTCTTTTCCATCTATTCCCGTTTCTCGGCCGAGTCGATGGCGCCATTGCCGGTCTCCTCTTTCAATCAGGCGGAGGTCAGCGCGCCACAGGCAACGACCTTTATTCGCCAGTGTGATGGTCGGCAGCATTGCTCCCAGATGACCTCCTGCGAGGAGGCAACCTGGTTTTTGCAACATTGCCCGAACACCAAAATGGACGGAGAGGGCGATGGTATCCCCTGCGAAAATCAGTGGTGTGGTCATTAATTGTGACTTATCAGATACATATGCTCATGATGTGCTCTTGTTATCCGGAACAGGGAAACTGGCCTGAAACCTTGCCGGATGGTGTTCGATGGTGAAATTTGGTCTCAGTTGGCTAAGTGGAAATTGGGTGCTTTACTCTATCTGCTGACTTAATTGTTAATAAATGGCGGTATGCCACTTTTGCCACAGGATGGCCATCATGGTGGATGATATACAGAGGCC
Source organism: Aeromonas sp. s13 (assembly GCF_040907905.1). NCBI lineage: Bacteria > Pseudomonadati > Pseudomonadota > Gammaproteobacteria > Aeromonadales > Aeromonadaceae > Aeromonas > Aeromonas sp. s13. Next base: position 62,225 of record NZ_JBFOCS010000081.1, read on the forward strand.
GCGAAGTCACTTCTCCGAGCGGGCTCATTATCTGGCTGCGCTGCTGGATTCGCTGGAAGACCAGATATCGGTGATAGACCGGGATGGAGTGATCCATTACACCAATCTCGCCTGGGAGCTGTTTGGTGAACAAAATGGCATGCCCAAGGGATATAACTGGCTCGGAGTCAATTACATGGGGGCTTGTGACGATGAAGCCGAGCCCTCGGGATTGGCTGCCGTGGAGGGGATCCTCCGGGTTATCCGTCATCAGCAGGAGAAGTTCTATCTGGAATACCCCTGCCACAGCCCCGACACCCAGCGCTGGTTTATGATGCGAGTAGCGCCGGTACCCGGGCTTGATGCCGAGTATTTTTCCATCGCCCATATCAATATCACCGAGCGCAAGCTGCTGGAGCTGGAAGTTGCCAGCCTCTCCCAACATGATCCCTTGACCGGACTGGCCAATCGGCGGCTGTTCAACAGCTTTTTGCATAACGAGTGGCGGCGCAGCATGCGTGAACACACACCGCTCTCCCTCATCATGCTGGATCTGGATAACTTCAAGGCGTGCAATGACCATCTTGGTCATCAGATGGGGGATGGCTCCCTCCAGCTGGTGGGCCATCTTCTGCAATCCTTCTGCCAGCGTCCGGCGGATCTGCCCTGTCGTTTTGGTGGTGACGAGTTTGCCCTGATCCTCGGCAATACCGATCGAGATGCGGCCCAGCGGATTGGAGAGGAGATCCGCCAGGCCATCAACGATCTCGACATCGTGGTGGCAAATAATATTCAGCTTAGCGCCAGCATTGGCATTGCAACCTACACGGCAGAGCAACCGCTGGAGGGGGAAGGGGCGTTGCTGGCTGCGGCCGATGCGGCGCTTTATTGCGCCAAGGGGGCGGGTAAAAACCGTAGCCACTGCGCCAGCTGTTGAGCCGCATTGCCGCTTTTGTCCTGCATGCGCCCCCTTGATGGGGGCGCACTGTTTTGACGTGGCACGATGTTGGCTACCAGCGAGCGTTGGTTTCAGCGCTCGGGCGTGGCCGACACCGGCAGGGGATGGCTGGCGATCACCTGCCTGACGAAGTGATCCCGGATGGGGTCGGCAAAGTCCGGATTCCATACCATGCTGACCTCCCACTCGGAGCTGGGGCCTGAGAGGGGATAGAGGGTGACATCGGGCCCTGCGATAAAGCTGACGCTGCGAGGCAGGATGGCGTTGCCGATGCCCGCCGCGACCAGCGCCACCAGCGTCTGGATATCTTCGGCCTCCTGAACCATGCCGGTCAGCCGATTGGCGCCGAGAAAACCGGCGATCTGCTGGCTGAGACCGGGGCAGCGGTGGCCCACCATCTGCAACAGGGGTTGACTGGTCAGTGCCTGCTGGACGTCGAATGCGGTCGGGTCTGGCTCGCTCATCCGTGTCGGCACCGCCAGCACCAGCCGGTCGATCAGCAGTCTGTGCTCCTGCAACTGCGGCGTCTGAGGTCTGCGCATAAAGCCAAGCTGCAACTGGCCGGAGAGCAGCTGCTCCTGCTGGATGGCGGAGGGCATATCCTGCAGATGGACCATCACGTCCGTGACCTGCTGTTTGAAGCGGGCCACCAGCGCAGGGGCCAGTGCGAAACTCGACAGACCGAAGCCAATCTTGAGCCGACCGGCCACCCCGCTCGCCACCGCCAGCGCATGGCTTTCGAACTCCCGACCGTGCTCGACCAGCGCACTCGCCTGAGTGAGCAGCTGGGCACCGAGCGCTGTCAGCTCGGCGCCGTGGCGACCCCGCTTGAACAGGGTGCAGCCCAGTGTCTGCTCCAGCCCCTGGATCTGCTTGGTGAGGGCCGGTTGGGTGATAAAGAGGCGGCTGGCCGCTTCCCGGTAGTTGGCGGTGTCGGCCAGCGTCACAAACGCCTGCAGTTGCCTCAAGTCGAATTTCATTCCAATTGGTTATTCAAAGTGGTGATTTATTGATTATAAATTATCTAATCGCCTTGTTCTAATGGCGTGGCAAGGGGGGAATCGCCCTCCTCTGAACCGGAACAAGGAGCCATATCATGTCTACCCAACGCTATCTCTTTTTGATCAAGGGCACGCTGGTGCTGGCCCAGCCATTGGTGGCCCCGGAGACGGGGGAGCTGCTCGCCAGCCTGTTGCAACAGGGGTTTGTGGTCGGCCCCTTGCAAGTGTGGGCTGGCAGTGCCGAGCAGGCGTTGGCCTGTTATGAGCGTGCCGCCCAGCAGCAGGCCTTTGCCGATGCACTCTCTGGCTCTCTGCCCGAGCTGGCCGGGGTGCCTGTATGAGTGTCTGTATGAGTGCTGGCATGAACACGATCACCCTGTCGGTATCCGCCCTGCTGCTCGATATGGATGGCACCCTGGTCTGCTCGACCGGCGATGTGGAGAAGGTGTGGCGGCTCTGGTGCCAGCATCATCAGCTGGCACCCGAGCCGGTGTTGGCGATGTGCCACGGCATGCGCTCGCGAGAGGTGATCCGGGCGCTGGCCCCGCAACTGGATGTCGAGCGGGAAGCGGCGCGGCTCGACGAGCTGGAGATGCTGCATACCGGCGGTGACGCCATCTTTGGGGCTGGCGAGTTGCTGCGCCGCTTGCCGCCAGAGCATTGGGCCATTGTGACCTCCGCCAGTGAGCGGGTTGCTCGCCATCGCCTGAGTTGTGCCGGTTTGCCGCTGCCCCATGTACTGGTGGGGGCCGAAGCTGTGATCCATGGCAAGCCCGATCCCGAGCCCTATCTGCTGGGGGCTGAACGGCTTGGCGTCTCGCCCGCTCGTTGCTTGGTGTTCGAGGATGCCCCGGCCGGTATCGAGAGCGCCCTGCGTGCAGGTTGCACCGTGGTGCAGGTCGGGGGCGATGCGCCGCTCAATCCGGCGGTGGTGGCGGTGATCCGCGACTGGCGCGAGGTGAAGGTGGAGTTGGAGGAAGGCGAGTCCCTGCTGATAAAGCTGCCCGCCTGAGCGGTGGATAGAGCGTCTTACGACTGCAGATTGCGGTATGAACCATCGCTATCCGCACTCTTGATGTCGAAATGAAAACG
>NZ_JBFOCS010000081.1:65600-126956 GCF_040907905.1 Aeromonas sp. s13
TATCCGCACTCTTGATGTCGAAATGAAAACGCCCCCGAGATGCGGGGGCGTTTTGCTTTCTCAACGGTTATTTGAAAACGCGGAAACGGGTAGCGTCGTCGATAAAGGTTTTGTCACCGGCCGGTTGCTTGATGCTGCCAAAGGGCATCTGGGCACGCAGCAGCCAGCTGGCGGGCAGGTTCCACTCCTTGCGTACCGCCTCGTCGATCAGCGGGTTGTAGTGCTGCAGGGAGGCGCCGACTTTCTCCTGCGCCAGCGTCGTCCAGACCGCAAACTGGGCGATGCCGGTGGCATGTTCCGACCAGATGGGGAAGTTGTCGGCGTAGAGGGCGAATTTTTGCTGCAGATCCTTGATGACGTCGGTGTCTTCGAAGAACAGCACGGTACCGAAGCCTGCGCGGAAGCTGCCATCTACCTTGGCCTCACTCTGGGCATAGGCCTCTGGCAGCACAATCTTTTTCAGCTCGGCTTTGACGATATCCCACAGCTTGTGGTGCTGGGCGCCAAACAGGATGACGGCGCGGGAGCTCTGGGAGTTGAAGGAGGAGGGGCTGTGTCTGATGGCATCCTGGATCAGGGCCGTCAGCTGCTCCGGCGTATGGGACACCTGGTCGCCCAGGGCATAGATGGTACGACGTGCTTTGATCTGTTCGATAAACGGACTGCTCATAACATCTCCTTTGCTTGATAGTCACCGGGCGCCAGCCTTGTGGCCAGCCATCCCCTGTTGTTCAAGCTATAGACTATACCACCCGATTATCTTCCGGGCGTTTACATGCAGTGGTGACACTTTCAACTGAGGGTTAACACCCCGCACATAGGCGATCCTGTTGCTCCCCAGTGAACGGGGTTGAGGCGCGCTGAACTGCCAGTCCAGCTGAGATTGCGCCACCCAACCCTGCGCAGGTGACAGGAGCTGTCCGATCGCCAGTAGTTGGGGTGGAGCTGCGACAGCCTCCCGCCCCTGCCGAGGGACGCGCCATACCTGTGAAATAGAAAATTTCTTGTGGTTATTCAAGAGATTGAATTCGGACTTGCCGGTCACGCCTATTGCCGGGTTTCAAGTGAAAATCTACTTGCCGCTAGTCACCCACTGGTTTGCTGCCTGCCGGTTTGTATAGTGCAGAGGAAATTAATCAGATTTGACAGGAGTACCCATGGAGATGAATTCGCGTGCTCTTCGCGCACTGGCACTGCTGGGCACCTTGCTGGCTGGCAGCACGACCGTGCACGCCTCCGAGACCCTCAATACCATTTTGGGTGGCGGTGCAGGCGGAGTAGCGGGCACCATGATTGGCAAGGAGCTGGGTGGTGATACCGGTGCGCTGGTGGGGGCTGCGTTGGGCGGTGCTGCCGGTGGGGCTGCGACGGCCAACAAGGGCAACAAGAATGAAGCGGCCCTTGGCGGCGCTGTGGGGGCGCTGGGTGGTGCTGCTATCGGCAAGAGTGTCGGTGGTGATACCGGTCAGCTGATCGGCGCCGGGGTCGGCGGGGCGAGCGGTTCGGCCATCGGTGCCAAGACCGGCGATGGCCACAAGAGCCAGGATCGCTATTACGATGATGACGATGATCATCACCATCACAAGCACCACAAGAAGTACAAAAAGCATAAGAAGCACAGATGGCACGACGACGATTGATGTGCGCGCAGTGAGTGCGAAAGATGCAAAACGGGGCCTGTTGGCCCCGTTTTGCATTGTGTGGTGACTCGCTCGTGCGGTTACACCAGCCGGTGCTGGCGGCGACCGGCGGCAAAGGCGTTGATGTTGTCGATCAGCTGATCGGCGAGACGCTGCATCGACTCCTCGCTGGCCCAGGCCACATGGGGGGTCAGAATGAAGTGGGGGTATTGCAGCGCCTTCATCAAGGGATGGTCGGGAGGCGGCGGTTCGACGCTCGCCACATCGAAACCGGCACCGCCGAGGCGGCCATTGGCCAGTGCTTGCAGCAGCGCCTCCTCATCCACCAGCCCGCCACGGCCGACGTTGATCAGCAGGGCGCCAGGTTTCATCAGATCCAGCTCCCGCTCGCCAATCAGGTTGCGGGTGTAGGGGGTGAGCGGGCAGTGCAGGCTGATGACGTCCGAGCTTTGCAGCAACTCGTCGAGGGGGAGGCGATCCTCGCCGTGACTGGCGCCGACCTGGCTTTGGGCGTAACGCACTGTCATCCCCATCCCTTTGGCCCGCTCGCCAAGCGCCTGTCCCAGAGTTCCCTTACCGATGATGCCAAGCTGCTTGCCGTGCAGATCCATGATGTTGTGGTCGAAGAAGCAGAACTGGCCGCTCTGTTGCCAGCGCCCCTCCAGCAGCGACTGGCGCCAGCAGAAGAGGTTGCGCGACAGGGCCAGTATCAGCGCCATGGCGTGCTCTGGCACCGAGGGGCCCGAGTAGTTGCGGATATTGCACACCCCGACGTTGGCGGCGCGGCACGCTTCCAGATCCACGTTATCGCTGCCGGTGGCGGCAAGCGCGATGAGTTTGAGCTCTGGCAACTGGGCCAGCTCGGCGGCGCCGATGCGCACCTTGTTGATGATGGCGATGCTGGCATCTTTCAGCCGCTCGACCACCTGTTCCGGGGCTGTGCTGGGATAACTCTGCCAGTGGTGGGGAAAGTCGGGATGATGCAGGGTGATGCCCGCATCCAGGGTATCGCTGTCGAGAAACACAATCTGCTGCATGTACCTTCCTGCCATATTCGGGTTTGAACCGTCATGATGCCAAAAAGGGCGCCATCAGGGCCAGTATGCCGCGCCATGGCGGGTGGGCTTTCTCCGGCAGATGTGATGTTGCGCGTGCTTTGTGGCCCGAGGTCAGAGCCAGCCCAGATGGTTGAGCCACCCCTGAATGCGGGTAGGGGTTTCGCCCAGTTCCATCAGGGCGTAGGGGCGATAATTGAGCTTGTGGCTGCGCCGGCTCTCGCTTCTGCGGGCCTCGGCGGCCAGCCGTGGCCAGCGACCGCCATCCTCCTGATAGAGGTCTAGAGTGGGGATGGCCGCCTGAGCCACCTGTTTGGCCAGGGTCTGATTGCTCTGCTGATTGGGGAAGAAGCCATCGAGCAGCACCAGCGCGTCGGGGGCGGGCAACTGTTCGCTGGCGATAAGGTTGGCGGTCCAGGCGGCGCCTGTGCCTTGCGCCAGGATCAGCTTGAAGCCCCCCTCCTGCAGCTTGGCATCCGCCAGCTTGCTGATCCGCTCGGCAAACTGTTTGCGAAATGTATCGCTGTTTTTCGCTTTTTTCTCGGCGGCTGGGTCCAGTTCGGTCTGTTGGGGGGAGGGCAGCAGCAGCAGGGTATCAAAGCCCAGTCGGCCGAGGGCGCGAGTCAGTTGCCAGAGCTGGCCGCTGCGCTGCCAGTCGGGCAGTAAAATGGCGAGCCCCACATAGTTTTCACTGTCGTGTTTGGCGAACAGCACCGTCTGCTTGTCGATTTGGGTGGCATCGGGCAACCCTTTCCAGTCGCTCGCTTGCCAGTGGTCGAGGGGCATAGGTTCGGCAACGGGGGGCGCAACCTCGCTCGCCTCTGCCCCATGGCCAGCCAGCAAGGTCAATAACAGCAGTGATAAGGATAATCTGGCCATAGTGTGCTCCCCCGGTTATCTGGGTTAGCGGCGGCGGCGGGATTTTCTGAAGGCGGGCGGTGTGATGGCAACTCGGAGGCAATAAAAAAGCGAGCCGGAGGCTCGCTTTTTTGCAATCAATTCAAAGCGGTCAATTAGTTGACGCGACGCTTGAATTCACCGGTGCGGGTATCGATTTCGATCTTGTCACCGATCTCTACGAAAGCGGCAACAGCCAGCTCGTAGGTAGTGCCTTTCAGACGGGCAGGCTTGGTCACTTTACCGGAGGTGTCGCCACGGGCAGCCGGCTCTGTGTACTCAACTTCGCGCACGATGGTGGTCGGCAGTTCTACGGAGATGGCTTTCTCGTTGTAGAAAGTCACTTCACACAGATCTTCCATGCCGTCTACCAGGTAGTTCAGCACGTCACCCAGGTTGTCTTTCTCTACGTCGTACTGGTTGTACTCGGTGTCCATAAAGACATACAGGGGGTCGGAGAAGTAGGAGTAGGTGCACTCTTTACGTTCCAGCTGAACAACGTCCAGCTTGTCGTCGGCCTTGAAGACGGTCTCGGTAGCGCTGCCGTTCAGCAGGCCCTTCAGCTTCATTTTGACCACGGCGGAGTTACGGCCGGATTTGTTGAATTCAGCCTTCTGAACCACCATCGGCTCGGTGCCGATCATGACTACGTTACCAGCGCGGATTTCCTGTGCGGTTTTCATGTAAAAAATTCCTGTTCGTGAAACGGACGGATAAAAACTGCCAGATTATATACGGCTTTCTAAAAATTTCACCAACCTCGTGACGAGATCCCCGTCCCGGAGCAACTTCTGTGACCAGTTTCGCCCATGTTGCTGCCAAATGGCGCTATATCGGGGCCATTGGGCCCAAAGTTCGCCGCAATCTTCGCCACGGTTGAGAGCCAGATTGAAGCGGCGCAGCCATTGGGCGCAATCGGCAGGCAGATCGGCAAGATAGTGGTCAAGGAACTGCTCCAGCTTGATCAGATGGGCCTCCTCCTCCTGTTGGTAGATATGCCAGAGGAAAGGACGGGCGGCCCACTGGGCCCGCACGAAGGAGTCCTCCCCGCGCACCAGATTGAGATCGCAGCTCCACAGCAGTCGATCGTAACCAGCCTGATCGGTCATCGGCAGCAGCTTGATGGTGAGGTTGCCCGAGTGGAGCAGCTCCCCCGCCTTGGCGGTGGTGATGGCATCTTCAAGGCTTGCGCCGCGCAGCACATCGTTGAGAGAACGTCCCAGCGGCAGCAGCAGGGTGACGGGCGTGGTGCTCTGGCACCAGCTCTCGACCAGGCTTTGCAGCGCATCGCTCTCGTAGGTAAAGAGGCTGACCCGCAGCTCGTTCTCTTGTCTGGGCGGTAAACCGAGGCTGGCCCAGTAGGCTGCCAGTCCCGCATCATCTTGCTGCCACTGCTCCCGTTCGGCGATGAGGTCGTTCTCGCACAAAAGGCCGCCGGTTTTAGCGGTAAAGCCCGGGAAGAAGAAGTATTTGTTGAGGCTTTTATTGCCAACACGCTGGGGCGAGGCGAGGCCGTGGCAATCCTCGACCCAGCTCTCTGCCGAGAGGTATTCCAGATTGAGCCAGCATGGGGGGCTGGGTTGGCTCGCCATCAGCTCGGCCATTCGTTCAATGAAGGGGGCGGGCAGCTCGCAGGCAAAGGCCTCGATCACCACCTTGGCCGGTGTCATGTCGCTCGGCAGGGTCTCATGCCAGTGCTGGATATAGATGCCCTCGACCCACTGGCCATCCTGCGCCGGGTCGAGCCCTGGGCAGATGCGGGCGAAACTTGCCAGATCGTCCACCCAGAGCCGCACCTGAACCTCATCGCCATGTGCCGCTATATTCCCCTCTCGTTTTAGCTGGCGGGCGAGTCGCCAGGTGACGCCGATGTCGCCGAAGTTGTCGACGACGCAGCAGAAGATGTCCCAGTCAAACGGGGGCAGGGGAGTTGTCATGGCTCGGGATCCCGGATGCAAAAAAACCGGTGCGCAGGGTAGCACACCGGTTGACTGGCTTCTAACCGTCAGCGCGTGACGGCGGTCTGTGGCAGGTTACTCTTTGCCGTAGACGTTGTTCTCTTGTTCGCGAACCCGGATAAAGGTGGTGCGCTTGGTGAGTTCTTTCAGCTGGCTGGCACCGACGTAGGTACAGGTGGAGCGCACGCCGCCCAGAATGTCGCGCACTGCGTTCTCGACCGGGCCGCGGTAGGGCAGCAGTACGGTTTTTCCCTCGGAGGCGCGGTATTCGGCGACGCCACCAGCGTGCTTGTCCATGGCGCTGGAGGAGCTCATGCCGTAGAACTTCATGAAGGGTTCGCCGTCTACATCGACGATCTCGCCACCGCACTCCTCGTGGGCTGCCAGCATGCCGCCCAGCATTACGAAGTCGGCGCCGCCGCCGAAGGCTTTGGCGACGTCGCCCGGGCAGGTGCAACCGCCGTCACCGACGATCTGGCCGCCAAGGCCGTGGGCTGCATCGGCACACTCGATGATGGCGGAGAGTTGCGGATAGCCGACGCCGGTCTTGACGCGAGTGGTGCAGACCGAGCCCGGGCCGATGCCAACCTTGACGATGTCGGCGCCGGAGAGGATCAGCTCTTCGACCATCTCGCCGGTCACCACGTTGCCCGCCAGAATGACGTGGTTGGGGCAGGCTTCACGAATTTTGCGCACGAACTCGACGAAGTGTTCGGAGTAGCCGTTGGCAACGTCGACACAGATGAATCGCAGCGCTTCGGACATGGCGAGGATCTGGCGGGTCTTGGCGAAATCTTCAGCCGAGGTGCCGGTGGAGACCATCACGTGGCCCAGCAGCGCCGGGTCGGTCTCGTTGACGAAAGCTTGCCACTGCTCAAGGCTGTAGTGCTTGTGTACCGCGGTCATCATCTCGAAACCGGCCAGCGTACGCGCCATGGCAAAGCTGCCGACGGTATCCATGTTGGCGGCGATAACGGGTACGCCTTGCCATTGGGTCTGAGTGTGTTTGAAGGTGAACTGACGGGTCAGGCTTACTTGGGAACGGCTCTTGAGAGTAGAGCGCTTGGGGCGGAACAGGACATCCTTGAAACCGAGCTTCAAGTCTTCTTCGATACGCATTACAAATTCCTTATTGAGCCTTGTTGAAAGTCACTTTTGCAGTGGCAAATTTTCGGCAGGCGCAAAAAAACCGGTGGTTTTCAGGCCCTCCGGTTTACAACAGTGTAGGCAAAAATCCCTTCAGAACAAGACTGATAATTTGTAAATCCTTGTGGTAGCCTTTGGCGTCACAACCTGAGGTTAACCACCAGTTTCATCCAGCACCGTTCGGTGCCTTGCTCTCCTTCGATATTCCCGCTCGCTTGGGCCGCCGTTCGGCCACTCTTTGTCGTCTCTCTCCTGACCTGCCAGATATTATCCAAGTAGCTGAAATAAATCGGATTGACCCACAATGGGACTGTGGTAGATCTGGGCGCAGGATTGACAAGGCAGGGCAGTAAAATGGGCAAGATGATGGTGGGGATCACCCTGATGCTGGCACTGTGTGGCAGTGTGCTGGCAGAGACCCCGACCAGCTATGGCTGGATCGAGAAGGGACTTATTTTGCCTACCAGCGTGGCGGTGAAGATGAAGCTCGACACCGGGGCGCTTACCTCTTCCCTCGATGCACGCGCCATCACCAGATTCAAACGGGATGGCAAGCCCTGGGTGCGCTTCATGCTGGTGGTGACCGATGCCGACAGCGGCAAACTGGTCAAGCAACAGTTCGAGCGGAGGGTCGAGCGCAGCGTGACGGTGCGCGGGGCGGGCGGTATGGAGCAGCGGCCAACGGTGACCATGTCCATCTGTCTGGGGGACAAGGTGTATGAGGAGTGGTTTACCCTGCGGGATCGCAGCAAGATGATCTATCCGGTGCTGCTGGGCCGACGTCTGCTGGCGGAGCTGGGCCCGGTGGATGCCAGTCGAACCTTTACCGTACAGCCCGCCTGCCGTTAGGGGCAATTTCGGCGTGAATCTAAAAAACGCCGTTTCACAGCTAAATCCCCGCCCCTCTACCAGAGGTAGCATCTCCACCATACCCTGAAGCGTGCGAGCTCGTTCGCCAGCAAGGGCTTGAGCGTGGAGTGCATCATAGTGAAACCCTATCAACAAATCGTATCTGAATGGCTATTGCTCGCGGGCGAACAGCAGGGCGTAGCCTTGAGTCTGGGCAGCGATGGCCACTGTCGTGTGCCATTCGGTCTGGATGGCGAGTGCCTGGTCGAAGTGCCCGATAACGATGAGCTGCAGGCATGCTACCTCTATATCCCCTTGCTAAGTCTGCCTGACGATGCGGTCAGTCAGTTGCAGCTGACCCGCTCGGCCCTTGAGCTGAACATGTTTGGTTTGACCACGGGGGGGAGCCAGATCAGTCTGGACAGTCGCAGCAACCATCTGGTGCTGACCTTTTCCTCTCTTATCGAAATGCTCGATAAAACTCTGTTTATGCAGACCCTGGGCGAATTTCTTGATCTCGGCGTCACCTTGCAGACGCAATTGCAGGCGTTGAACGCCCGGCAGGAGACAGCTGCCATTCCCTCCCCGTTATCTGGCGTCATGATCCCGTGTTGATGGATCGTCATTGGTATTAATCAGGAGTAGAAGATGTCTATTCAAAGCATTGGACAACCCCAGCGTGCTAGCGCTGTAGCCTCTCATGAGCATGGCGAGGTGCAATCCTCATCGCGCCAGCACTCGGTTCATCACAATCTGGCCTCTCACTATACCAGTCTCGGCTTCGGCTCCCGGGTTCAGCCGGGCAAGGTCTTGAATACCTCGCTCAAGTGGTTGACCCTCAGTGCCCCGGCTCGCAAGATTGGCATCGCCATCCAGGGCGGCCATGATTCCCATGCCCAGAGTGCCAAGGGCAAGGCCCGTTATTGGACGGGTGCCATCATCAAAGGGCTGGCCAATATCACCGGTGGTGTCAGCAGCGTGGCCAGCGGTGCGGTGACGGCAGGAGTGGCCGGGGTGAAAAACCTTGGCGAGTCAGCGGCGCGTCTGGTGGCCTCCTCCTCTCTGGGGTTGGCGGGGAGCGTGATGAAGGGGGCCTCCCATCTGCCGCTCGGTATGTCAGAGCGGTTGCAACAAGGCTCACAGCAGGCCTTGAGTGCCGCCAAGGGGATCATCAAACCGGCCTTCGTGGCGAAGGCGCAGCAGGAACCGCTGACTGCCGAGGGGGCGAGAGCGGTGATGGATGCGGCCCAGCTGGCGCGGGTCAGCTGCTCCAGCAGTTATCGGGAGATGCCGGCAGGCTACAGTCACGCCACGCTGGCAGATATTCCCCCTTCGATATTGGCCCGCCGTGAAGATGGTTCCGGTGGCACCGGGAGTGCCCTGACACTTCATGTCACCCCGGGCAAGAACGAGAATGACCCCTTTATCCTGACAGGTGATGCCTGGTCTGCGCTCAAGGTCGCCGTTTACAAGCGTGGCGATACCATGGTGCTCTCGTTTGTGGGCACTCAGCCTGCCAAACGCCCCGGCACCCTGAAGAGCGATGCTGGCGCGGCCCTTGGCATCAAGGACAGCGCGTTTCAAGATGCCGACCGGCTGGTCAAGGCCTTTGCCCAGCAGTATGGCGGCAAGGTCGAGATGCTAGGCCACTCATTGGGGGGCGGTCTGGCGCAATATGCCGGCATCAAGCACGGGCTCAAGGTCACGGCGTTCAACAGCATGGGGCTGCATGTTGGGCTGCGGGATCGCCTCGCTCACAAGCTGGACGATGCCAATGTCACCCACGTCAACACCAGCGGGGATCCGCTGAGCCAGAAGGTGGAGCACGGTGTGTTCGGGCTGGATGCCTCTTCCCAGGTGGGCAAGCGTTATGTGATTGAACACTCTGGCGGGCATCGCATGGAGGCGGTGACGGCAGGTCTGGATGCGCTGCTTGCCTGATCTACGGGTGATGGCGCCGCAACAAGTCGTGTAGCGTCAGCGTGCGAACGATCCATGAACAACGCCTCCCTCGGGAGGCGTTGTCATTTTCGGATCAGGACTGGGAGTGGGTGTGGGTCGGTAGCCAGACGCTCACCTCCAGCCCCTCTTCCGGTCGGTTGTGGACATCGAGGTCGGCGCCGTGCAACTGGGCGATGCGCGAGACGATGGCCATGCCAAGGCCGACGCCATCCCCCTGCTGGGGATTGACCCGAAAGAAGCGTTCATACAGCCGGGGCAAGGCGCTGGCGGGGATGCCGGGGCCATTGTCGCTCACATCCACCCTCACCCGGTTGCCCTCTCGCAGTACCCGTACCCTGATCTCGCCCTCTGGCTGGGTGTAGCGCAGCGCATTGTCGATGAGATTACTGAACAGCAGCTCGAGCAGGGTGGCCTGCCCCATCACCAGCTGCGGCAATTCACACTCCAGCGACAGCTGCTGATCCTTCTTGAGCGCGATGGGTGCCAGGGTCGCGAGGGTGCCTTGCAGCAGGTGGCCTATCTCCAGCTCGGTCAATACCAGTCCCTGCTGGTTGTCGATACGGGCCTGGGTCAGCAGTTGGCGGATCAGCCGATCGCTGCGGTCTAGGGCCTGCAACATCTTGTGCAGGGAGTGTTGGCGACTGGCGTCATCAATGGCCGCAAGGGCATTTTCACTATGAATGCGCAGCACCGCCAACGGGGTGCGCAGCTCGTGGGCCGCCTCGTTGGTGAACTGTTTCTCCCGCTCTATGGTCTCCGCCAGCGCCTGCATCAGCCGGTTGATCTCGTTGGTGAGAGGCGTCAGCTCCTGAGCGCTTATCTTGAGGCTGAGGGGGCTCAGGTTGGCGGGGTGACGTTCGCTGATGGCCTGGGCCAGCTGACGAAGGGGGGCCAGCCCGCGAGTGATGAGCCACCAGAGCAGGGCCAGCAGGAAGGGCAGGGTGATCAGCAGCGGCAGCATGGTGAGGGTGGCCATCTTGCTGGCCAGTTCGCTGCGCTCGTCGTCCCGCTCGGCTACCACCAGCCAGGTCTGCTCCTGCTGGTTGTAGAGAGTGAAGGTGCGCCACTGGTGGTTATCTTTTTCGACCGTGTCAAAGCCGATGGCCAGGGTGACCAGCGGCTGCTCCGGGGCGCTGGGGGCGCGCAGTAGCAGGCCGCCCTTTTCATCGAGCAGCTGGAAGTAGAGATTGCGTTCGAACTCGTGGCCGTAGGGGGTGATCTCCCGATCCTCGCCGGTCAGGTTGAGGCTGAGGTCTTTTTGCCACTCATCGGGATTTTGCGCCTCCCACTCCTGATAGACGGTACCGTTGGCGGGCAGTTGCCCCTGCTGGGCCATGTAGCGGGCCAGCAGCTGGTTGGTGATGCGGGCCGACTGGGCTAGGCGCGCATCAAACAGCTCCTCCATTTCGTGGCTCGCCTCCATGTAGCCGATAAAGGCGCTGATGGTAAGACTCAGGCTCACCAGCGTCAGGATACCGGTGAGCAGAAAGCGGCGGATGGAGCGCGGTTTTTTCATCGGGGGGCACTCCGGCTGGCCTGCTCAAGCTGGGGAATGATGTAACCGACCCCGCGAATATTGCGGATGAGGTCGCTGTAAAACTTCTTGCGCAGATGGTGGATATGCACCTCTACCGCGTTGCTCTCGGCCCCTTCATCCCAGCCGTAGAGGCTCTGTTGCAGCTGATCCTTGCTCAGCACCCGGCCGCTCTGGCTGATCAGCTCCTGCAGCAGCTTGTATTCGTGGGGGGTGAGTTTGACAGCTTCCCCCTGATAGGTGACCTGCTGGGATTCGGGATAGATGAGGATGTCGCCATACTCCAGCACCGCTTGCGCCTGCCCCTTGCTGCGGCGCACCAGCGCGCGCAGGCGGGCGTTGAGCTCCTGCAGGGCGAAGGGCTTGACCATGTAGTCGTCGGAGCCGGCATCGAGGCCGACCACCCGATCGTCCAGCGCATCGCGGGCGGTGAGGATCAGCACAGGCAGTTGGTGTCCTTCACGCCGCAACTTGCGCAGCAGGCTGAGGCCATCGATGTCGGGCAGATTGAGATCGAGGATCAGGGCGGCGAACTCGTCGCTCTTGAGGGCTGCCAGAGCGGGCAACCCCTGTTGCAGCCAGTCCACCGTGTAGCCGCTATGGCGCAGTGCATCCTGCATACCATCCCCCAGCATCACATCATCTTCTACCAGCAGGATCCGCATTCTTTTCTCCCTGTTTGTTGGGTGTGGCGATCTGGCTCAGCGCCAGGGCGTGCCGTGGCATAAACAACCCTGCCCACCAGTATGCAAGCTGGTGGGCAGAGTTTAAATAGTTCTTTGATCCATCAGGGTTTTATAGCTTGGCCAGTCGATCGCGGATCTCCATTCTGCGCCCTTCGTCGGCCACTTCGCGGCCCGGGCGGGCCGGGGCGGCCAGCGCCTTGTCGAGGTAGGTTTTGGCCTCGGCTTTGCGACCCTGATCCAGCAGGAAGTCGCCATAGAAGAAGTTGGGGTCGATGCCATCCGGATTGATGGCCAGCGCCTGCTTGAGCAGCTGCTCTGCCTTTTCGTCATCGCCAAAACCGACCGGCCAGCCGGGCACCTGATAGTAGAGGGAGCCCAGGCTGGTATAGGCAGAGCCGTCCAGCGCCTTGGGATCCTGCTTGAGCGCCAGCTCCAGCTTGGCCTTGGCCTCTTTCACCAGCCCCAGCGCTCCCAGCCCGCCCTTGGCGCCAGCCCAGGTGCTCTTGACGATGGCCGACCAGATCAGCAGGTCGGCGCGAAAGGGCTCCTTGGCGCTGGCCGCTTCGGCCTGGGTGCTCAGGGTTTCGAGGCAGCTCTCTTTCGCCTTGCCGGTCTGTTGATACTGGCAGACGGCCCACTGTTGCTGGATGGGGACGAGGGCATCACCCGCGGCCATGACCGAGGAGGACCCCAGCAGGATGGCGATGGCACAAGAGGTCACTGATTGACGGACAAAATTCATATTAATGCTCCTTCTTGGTCGGGATCGGGCGGGACAAGTCTGGTTGTGGCGCACTGTTTGCGCCGGCATCAGCCGTCCCTGGCTGAAGATGACGGGCATAACGTTTGATGATCGGCAGCTGTCTGGCCAGCGCCTTGTCGACGATGCCGGGCAGCAGGGCATTGAGTCGCACGAACAGTTTTTCCGGCCAGCCGAGCCAGCTGCGGCGGGTTTCGTTGCACAGGGCGATGACCACCTCTTCGGCCACTTCCTGCGGGCTGTCGGTCTGGGTGCCGAGCGCTGCATTCATCTCGTAAGCGGCCTCGGAGTTGAGCTTGGTGCGGGTGGCGCGGGGGGCAAAATGCAGCACTTTGATGCCGCTGCTCTCCAGCTCCCGTCCCAGTGCTTCGCTAAAGCCCCGCAGGGCAAATTTGCTGGCGCAGTAGACGCTGTAACCGGGGTAGCCGATGCTGCCCAGGCTCGAGCCCATGTTCATGATGATCCCCGGCTTGCGCATGGTTGGCAGCAGGGCACGGGTGAGCTGGATGGGCGCCTCGATATTGAGCAGCAGTTGGCGCTCCACCTGCTCGAAGCTCTGATCTTCCAGCCAGGCAAACTGGTTGCAGCCAGCGTTGTTGATCAGGATGTCGATCCCGTCCTCCAGCGCAGGGTGTTGCAACAGCTTGGCCCGCTCCTGCGCAGAGCCGAGGTCGGCGAGCACCACCTGATGGCGCTCGGGATGAGGCAGTGACTTGCACAGCCGCTCCAGTGCCGGGCCGCGACGTCCGTGCAGCAGCAGGTGTGCCCCCTGGGCCGCCAGCTCCTGCGCCAGCTCCTCACCTATGCCACCGCTGGCGCCGGTGAGCAGCACGAGTTTCCCTTCAAGGTTCATGGTGTGGATTCCCTTTTTGCTGTCTGCTACCGACTTACGGTGTGGCGGTGAGGTTGTAGAGCATCTCGCCATAGAGGCGGTAGACCACCTTGGCCCCGTGGATGATGGCGGCCTGATCCGCCGGACTCTCGACCCGATCCATCAGGGATTCAAAGAACTTGAGGTGCTCCTGATCTAGGGCGCCGTGGGAACTCAGGTAGCTCATCGCCTGGGGGGGCAGGCCGAGACCCTTTTTCAGCTGGTCGGCGACGGTGAGGGCGATGGCCACGCTGGTGCCTTCCAGTACCTGTACCATGCCGAAGAAGCCCATGGGGTTGCCGCGCTGGATCTGGTCGTAGAGGAAGGCGACCATCAGCTCGATGGGCAGCCCGGGCTGGCCGTGGCGCACCGCCTCGGCATCGCCGCCACAGGCGCGGATGTCATTGAGGATCCACTCCTGATGGCCATACTCCTCGTCGATGTACTCGGCAATGGCGCCGCGCACCCACTCGTACTCCTGACCCAGCTTGCCGCCGGTTGCCATCAGCAGCGGAACTGTGTGGCGCACGTGGTAGTAAGCCTGCGCCAGAAAGGCGAGATAGGTGTCACGGCTGATATCGCCACGGCGACAGGCTTCGATGATGGGGGCGTTGAACAGATGTTCACGCTCACTGGCAGTGGCTTGTTGCAGAGTCTGATAGAAGCTCATGACGATTCTCCTGTAAGGCATTGGCTGATTTGCCGGGAAAAGTGTTGGTAAATCTCGTTGCGACGGGGGCGCCCGTTGGCGGTCAGCAGGCCGGGATGCTGGTCGAGTGCCACCGGCAACCAGTGGTGCAGCTGGGCATAATCGGGCAGCCGCTGGTTCAGACCGGCGATCTGGTGGGGCAGATCCGCCTCTTTGCCCGGCAGGGGCTGGATCAGCGCCACGTTGGCAGGCTGACCATCGCCAAACACCACGATGCGAGCGATGGCGGGGCAGAGCTGGGCCTCGGCCTCCACCCACTCTGGCGAGAAGTTGCGGCCAAAGGCGGTGATCTGGACATTCTTCTTGCGCCCGGTGATATGGAGGTAGCCTTCATCATCCAGATGACCCAGATCGCCTGTGGCGATCTGCATGGCAGAAGGTTCGCCGGTGGCGATCTGTTCGGGAGTCGGTTCGTTGCTGCCGAGATAGCCCAGCATGGCACTGCCGCTCACCATAATTTCGCCGTCGCTGGCGATGGTGACCTGACAGTGGGGCAGGGGGCGGCCGACGCTGCCTGGCTTGTCAGCATCCGTGCTGTTGAGCGCCACCACGGAGCCGCACTCCGAGAGGCCATATCCCTCATACACCGGCAGGCCGAGCTGGCGGGCATGTTTGATCAGGTCGGGTGCTACCTTGCCGCCACCGACGGCAATAAAGCGCAGGCTCTTGAGCTGCTGGGCCAGCGTCGGTGTGCTGGTGCAGAGCGCCAGCAGCAGGCGCAGCAGTTCGGGCACCAACACCAGACTGTGGGTCGGCCAGCGCAGCAGGGCCTCCCCCAGCATGGCTGGATTGAGCGAACTGGATCCGGTGAAACCGAGCTCCCCGAGGGACGGAATGCGGCTGCAGGCGCCGGTCAGCAGCGGTACATAGAGACCGGTGATGTTCTCAAGCAGGGTCGCCAGCGGCAGCAGGGTGAGGTGTTTTTCCACCTTGGCTGGCGCGACACGCTCGGCCAGCGCATGGCTTACCGCCATCATCTGGGTCAGTGACAGGCAGACGCCCTTGGGCTGGCCCGTAGTGCCAGAGGTGTAGGTGATCTTGGCGGTGCCCTTGGGCAGCGCCGGTCGATTAGCCGGTGCGTGGCGCCAGAGTGGCAGCTCGCCGGTGATCAGCGAGAGCGGTTTGGCGGCATGCCACCCCTGATGATATGGGCCCACCAGCGCATCGGCGCCGCTGCTCTTCAGAAGCCAATCTTGCTGCTCAAGGCTGAAGAAGTGGGGCACCGGGATCACCACGATACCTGCGCGGGTGCAGGCGAGATCCAGCAGCGCCCAGGGCAGGCCGTTGTCCAGTTGCAGCGCCAGACGGCTGATGTCGAGCTGTTGCAGCTGGCTGGCCAGACGCTGGATCTGTTGCCACAGGGTCTGGTAATCGAGACGCTGCTGGCTGCTCAGCAGCGCAGGGGATTGCGGATCCTCGTGGGCATGTTTGGCGATGGCGTCGAACAGGCTCATTGGGCGCACCTTTTTTGATGGGTCTGGTTATCACTGCTCTCGCCGGCATCGTCAAACAGGGTCGGCATGGGGGCCAGCAGATTGAGCAGCAGGCTGCGCTGGGCCAGCACCTCGCGCCCCTGATTGATGTCGCCCACCATCACCTTGGGTTGGCAACGGTAGTACTCACCCCAGGCGTCGGCGTCGGCCCCCACCTGATGGGCCTGTGCGGGGGCCAGCTCCACCGGATTGAGTTGCAGGCGGGCAAAGCTGTTGCGCAGCTTGGCGGTGCCGGTAAAGACCACGTAGTCGAGGGCGTTTTCACACAGCAGGCGGCACAGGGCCGCGAACATCAGACGGGCATTGCCCGGTTCGCTGCAGGCCAGATTGCCCACTTCGATAATGCGGTTGCGTGCCGGATAGACCCCGAGGCGGGTGTTGATGGCGGCCTCGATGGGTTGCTCCAGATACTGTTCCAGATAGAGAGGCCCCTCACTGGCATGATTGAGACCACAGGCACCGACCAGCGCCCCGTCCGCCCGATAGAGCCCCAGCAGACAGGGGAGAAAATGGGGGATGCGGGCGTTGAACTCGAGGGTGTAGGCGGCCTGGATATAGGTTTGCAGCGCCATGACTTGCTGCGGGGACTTGGCTAGCAGCAATCGGTAGGGGGCCTGGATCTCGATGGTCATGGGTGACTCCTTCTCTTGCGATGGTTTGAGAGTAAAAGGGCAAACTTAAGAAACCCTTAAGGAGCAAAAAAAGTTGTCAGCGAGGCAGCGGGCAGGCAATCTGCGCCGCTGTTATCCAACAGGAAGCCCCCAAGAGGAACCGCCATGTCATCCACCGTCAGCTGCCCCCTGTGTGCCAGCCATCGCAGTTATCCCCTGCCGGTGGCGGGCAAGCGCTATCATCGCTGCCTCGCGTGCGAGCTGGTCTGGCTGGATGAGGCGGATCATCTGGATGAGGTGGCGGAGAAAGCGGTCTATGACGGTCACGACAACCGGGTGGATGATCCCCGCTATCGCACTTTTTTGATGCGGGCATTTGGCGAGGTACTGAGTCGGGTGCCAACTCCTGCCTGCGGCCTTGATTTTGGCTGCGGTCCCGGCCCTGCGCTGGTGGCGATGGGGCATGAGGCGGGTTACCAGATGGCGGGGTATGACAAGTTCTACGCCGATTTTCCAGAGTTGCTGACGCGTCAGTATGACTTCATCACCAGTACCGAGGTGATCGAGCATATTGCCGAGCCACGCACGGTGCTGGCGCAGTTGTGGGATTGCCTCAAGCCCGGCGGCCTGCTGGTGCTGCAGACCCAGCGGGTGCTCAGTGACGAGCGGTTTAAAAACTGGCGCTATCGCCACGACCCGACCCACATCGTCTTCTTTGCCGAAGCATCGTTTCAGGTGTTGGCCGCTCGCTGGCAGGCCGAGCTCAGCTTCCCCCACGCAGATGTGGCGGTGTTCACCAAACCTGAACAGGGTGTATTCATTTGATCATGGATTGGGCATGCTGATCGCCTGACTTCTGGAACGGATGCCCTGTTTTCATGTCCATACCCCACCTCTCACTGCAGGATGCCCGTCATCTGCAACTGGCGGCGCAGGGGCTGCTTGCCCCCCGTCGCTGCAAGGCGACCCCGGCCGATCTGTTGGCCACCATTCGCCGCATGGCGCTGCTGCAGATAGACACCATCTCGGTGGTAGCGCGCAGTCCCTATCTGGTGCTCTTTAGCCGTCTCGGCCAGTACGAACCTCGCTGGCTGGAGCAGTTGCTGGCCGACGGCGAGATCTTCGAATATTGGGCCCACGAGGCCTGTTTCGTTCCCCGTGAAGATTACCGGCTGCTGCGCCACCGGATGCTCGACCCCGTCGCCATGGGCTGGAAGTTTTCGGCCAACTGGCTCGCTACCCATCAGCAGGAGATTGGCCAGCTTATCGAGCGCATTCGCCAGCATGGCCCGGTGCGGGCTGCTGACTTTGAACGCACAACCGGCAAGGGGAATGGCTGGTGGGACTGGAAGCCGGAGAAGCGCCATCTGGAGGTATTGTTTACCAGCGGTCAGCTGATGGTGCGGGAGCGGCGCAACTTTCAGCGAGTCTATGACTTGGCCGAGCGGGTCATCCCCGAGTGGAGCGACCAGCGGGACCTGCCAAACGTCGAGCAGGCGCAGCGGGATATGGTGCGCGCCAGTTGCCGGGCATTGGGGCTGGTCAAAACTGGCTGGGTCGCTGATTACTACCGGCTTCGGCGTGGCAAATATGACGCCTTGCTCCATCAACTGGCGGACGAGGGGGAGCTGTTGCCGGTACGAGTGGAGGGATGGCAGCACGGCGCCTTTGTGCATGCCTCTCTGGCTGATGAGCTGGCAAGGGCACAGGCGGGCACCCTCAAGGCAACCCATACCACCGCCTTGTCGCCGTTCGATCCGCTGGTGTGGGATCGCAAGCGGGCAAGTGAACTGTTCAACTTCGACTATCGCATCGAATGCTATACCCCGGCCCCCAAGCGCCAGTATGGCTACTTCGTGTTGCCCTTGCTCCATCGCGGCAAGCTGGTGGGCAGGATGGATGCCAAGGCCCATCGCCAGCAGGGGATCTTCGAGATCAAGAGCCTCTACCTGGAAGCCGGGGTGAGAGTGACCCGCCAGCTTGCACAGGATCTGGCGAAAGCCCTGCAAAAGCTGGCTGACTGGCACCAGACCTCGCAGCTCCGTTATGGTGCCATTCCGGCCAATTTGCTGACATTGTGGCATGAAAGCGCCCCTGCAAAGTGAGATCTATCCCTTCTGGGCTAAGCTGCAAGAGGGATACACAGTCCGGGAGCGGGAGATGAGACGAGCGGCAACATGGTGGGCGGGATTGGCGATGGCCATCTTGTCCCCCGCGCTATGGGGGCAGGAGCCGCCAGTGAAGATCTGTCTGGGGGAGGGCAACGAGTGGGCCCCCTTTACCTACTGGGAGCGCAATGACGGGGTGCCCGATACCAGCCGCCTGACAGGTTCGGCGACGACGCTGGTGCTCGATGCGCTGCAACAGAGCGGGCTCTCGCACCAGATCCGCTATCTGCCCTGGGCGCGGGTGCAGCAGGAGCTGGCGGATTTTCGCCAGAATGGTCTGTGCGAGCTGACCTGGGATGCCAGCTACAAGCCGGAGCGGGCCGAGTTTGCCTTCTACAGCGTTCCCCTCTACTACACCCACCTCGGTTTCTTCTATCTCAAGCGCCGCTACCCCGAACCGCCGGATCTGCAGACGGTCAATCGTTCCCGGGTGTGCGGGGTGATTGGCTACAACTACACACCCTACGGGCTTGCGCAGGAGCCACGCCGGGTCAAGCAGTTGCAGCAGGCGCTCGATATGCTGGAGCGGGATCGCTGCGACTTTCTGCCGAGCGAAATCGAACCTCTGGTGGCAGGCATCAGCCTTGGCATCTACCGCAGCGAGAGCGGGTTGCTCAATCTCGCCCTGCCCAGCCGCAAGGGATTCTATCTGCTGGTGAGCAAGGGCTCCCCCCGCGGCCACGAGCTGGTGAATATCCTCAATCAGTCGCTGGTGGCATTTCAGGAAGGGGGGCATACGGATGAGGTGATGCGCCGATTCTTGCCGCCGATGGAGTAATAGCGAAGGGTTGCTGTCATTCAGGGGGAGCAGATAAACAGAGGGCCAGCCGGTGCAAACCGGCTGGCCCTTTTTTACGTGAGAGGCTGTCAGGCCGCCAGACGGGTCAGTACCTTCACCAGCAGTTCGATGCGCGGGGCAATGCTGGCCAGATCCAGAAACTCCTCGTCACTGTGGAAACCGGCACCGATAGGGCCCAGACCATCCAGAGTGGGGATGCCGAGGGCGGCGGTCAGGTTGGCATCGGAGCCTCCCCCCACCTCCTGCCAGCTGATCGGCAGTCCCAGTTCTGCACCACACTCTTCCACCAGCAGCATCAGTGCCTGAGTGCCCTCTGACGGCACCATGGCCGGTTTGTGGGCCTCGCGGGTCAGCTGGATGGTGACGCCGTCCAGATGGGGCCGCTCGGCTAGGGTCAGCAGATGATCGTCGATCTGGTGGTACTCCTGATTGTCCCAGAAACGGACGTCTACCACGGCGCTGGCATGGGCCGGCACTATGTTGGCGCCGTTGCCCCCCTCGACAATGCCGATGTTGAGGGTGGTGCCGCTCTCGAAGTTGGTCAGGGCGTTGATGGCCAGGATCCAGTGGCCCAGCTCGGTGATGGCGCTGCGCCCCTTCTGCGGTTCGTTGCCCGCGTGAGCCGCCTTGCCGGTGAAGTCGATGCGATAACGGGCCATCCCCTTGCGCGCCTTGACCAGCGAGCCATCGGCGCGGGCCGCTTCGGCCACCAGCACCTGTTTCGCCTGTTTGGCCACCGCTGCCAGCCAGTCACTGGAGTGGAGGGAACCAATCTCCTCGTCCGGGTTCATGCAGACGCAGATGCTCAGGCGATCGCGCACCTCGCGGGGCAGTTCACGCAGGGCATAGACGATGTTGAGCAGGCCGGATTTCATGTCGGAGACACCGGGGCCGTAAGCGCGCTCACCATCGACGCTCATCGGGCGGGCGGCGGCGGTGCCGAGGGGGAAGACGGTATCCATATGGCCGATCAGCATTACATCGATCTGTGCCGCATCAGGCTGGTTGCGGATCTCCAGCCCCACCCCGGCGGCGCCGCAGTCGACCCGCTTGATCTGCCAGCCACCCATCGCCTCATATTTGGCGGCCATCAGGTCGGCCACTGCCGCAATGCCCGGCTGGTGCAGGGATCCGCAATCCAGATTGATCAGCGGGGCCAGTTCGGTCAGGTATTGATCCAGAGAAAAAGTCATTGTTTGCTCCACTATCAGGTTCGGGTCAGAGAAGGATGTTCATCACCAGCATGGCGCCGAAGGCGTTGAGTACCGAGATGGCGACCATGATGGGGATGTAACGCCCTTCGGTGCCGATGCAGCCGAGGATGCGGCCCATGTACTGCACCTGGGAGCCCATCAGGTAGATGGCTGGCGCCAGAATGGCGATGTGGGTGCCGTTGAGGATCCCCTGATCGAACAGGGTAATGACCACACCGACCGCGCCGCCCATCGACATCCAGGCGCCGATCAGCACGGCTGCCGCCTCACCGGGCAGCCCGAAGATGGCCATGATGGGGGAGAAGATGGCGCCCATGGCATCCAGCGCGCCGGTGATCTGCAGCGCCTTGATGATGACGAAGGCCATCAGTACGTTGGGTACGGTGGAGGTGGTGGCGATGACCCAGCCCTTCTTGGCTCCTTCGACGAAGATATCGGTAACGATGGGTTTCTTGATGTTGGCCTGGCTCATTTGGCTTGCTCCTGAGTGTTGAGGGTCTGCTGGGTGTTGTTATCGGTCTGCTTGCCTTCGCTCATATTGAGGTAGACCCGGAACAGGTTGGCCCCGACAAATTTGAAGGCGAACATCACGATGACAGCCAGACCGATGGAGGAGCTGACCGCCGGGCTGCCATCCGCCAGCGTCAGGGTGAACAGCACGGCGCCGGAGGAGAAGAAGTTGACGATGGTGGCACCAGCGGAGAACTGGAACATGGTGAATACGTCGGTTTCACGCTTGGTGATGAGCCCTTCATCCTTGAGCTGACGAGTCATGGCGGCACCAGCATCGGTACTCTGCAGGGAGGCGATAAGTGCCAGACCTGTATTGCCCGGGATCCCCATCAGCGGACGCAGCAGCGGGGTCAGCAACTTGCGGGCCGCTTCCAGCGCGCCGTAGTGTTCCAGCACATTGATCATGCCGAGGGCAAACATCACGGTGGGGATCAGGGTCAGGGCAAACAGAAAGCCATCGCGAGCGCCGTTGCCCCCCTTGCCGCGCATGTCGGTCATGGCGGTCTTGATGCCGTCACCATTCTCGCTGACGCTCTGGACCATGGTACCGAACGAACCGTTCAGCGTGGTGAAATCGAATACCCCGTACCACTCGCCGGATTGCAACAGTCCGGAGAAGAAGACCACGGCGAAGGCCAGTGCCAGGTAACTGCCTATGCTCACCGAGCGTGTCTTGTCTGTCATTAGCTAGCTCCATATGAATAATTATTTAATCTGAATAATTATAATTGATATGGATGTCACTAAATTGATGGTGGTCAAAATGGTTTGCTACAAATGACGAATGTATTGGGGTTATGTGACTGTGATCGCCATATGCTTGGACGATAATCTGGTTTTTATTGAATTGTTTGAGTGAATAAAAAGCAGGGGCGGGATAGCGGGACAATAAAAAACCGGGCACGAGGCCCGGTTTGGTCAATCAGTCAGATGTGATTACTGGAGTACCAGCACCATCAGCAAGCCGACGCTAATGGCAGATACCAGGAAGGCAAAGCCATAGAACACATAGTGGTGCAGCTTGGTGGTGTGGATCCCCAGATCGTGCAGACCGTGGTAGATACGGTGCATACCGTGCCAGACTGGCAGGGCGATGATCACCAGCAGGATGCAGGCACCCCACCAGGAGCTGGCGAACGCGTGCACGCGGTCATAGCTCATGGTTTCCACGTCCATGATGCCCATGGGCACCAGCAGACCGGTGATGAGGACAATGACCGGCAGCAGCATGGCAACGACCATGCCACCCGCACCAAACAGACCCCAGTAAATTGGTTCGTCAGAACGTCTCATTGTTTTCTCCTCAGGCCACGATGATCAGGACAAGCAGGGACACCACCGCCAGCGCCACATACTGGGCGAGAACGATCGGCTTCTCCGGTACCAGGTCTTCACCACGGAAGATACGCATGGCTTTCGGCGCCAGGGCGAACCAGGTTTTGGCATGGAACAGGCACGCCGCCAGAGCGACGACATGGAACAGGATGGCGATCGGGCTTTGCAGGGATTCCAGCCAGCCGTTGAACGCTTCCTGACCCTGAACCAGGCGCATCAGGCCCCACATCAGCACAACGGCGTAGATGGAGACGAAGATACTGGTGCCTTCACGGATCATGTAACCGGTGTAGAAGGCGTTCTTCAGCCACCAGTCTTTCTTCATTTCGCGGACGTAAGGTTTACGTTTGCTATCAGTGTTGTTCATGGTCTCAATCCTGCTCTCAATCTGGCTTGAACATGGCGATCATGTAGTCCTTGGCGCTTTCGACCTTGCCAAGCTGGATGGCCGCTGCCGGATCGACGCCCTTCGGGCACACTTCGGAGCAGTAGCCCACGAAGGTACAGCCCCAGACGCCTTCGTCCTGGCTGATGATGCGCATACGCTCTTTGGCGCCGGCATCACGGTTGTCGACGTTGTAACGATAGGCCAGAGCCAGTGCCGCCGGGCCGGTGAACTTCTTGTTGATGCCGTACTGCGGGCAGGCCGCGTAGCAGAGACCACAGTTGATGCACTGGGAGAACTGCTTGTACTGCGCCATCTGGGCCGGAGTCTGGATGTACTCGCCATCACACAGGCTGCGCGGTTCGCTCGGGATGATGTACGGCTTGATGCTCTCCAGCTTCTCGATGAAGTCGGACATGTCGACCACCAGATCGCGCTCGATCGGGAAGTTGTTGAGCGGCTCGACGGTCATCTTGCCCGGCAGATAGTCGCGCAGGAACGCCTTGCAACCCAGCTTTGGCACACCGTTGACCATCATGCCGCAAGAGCCGCAGATCGCCATTCGGCAGGACCAGCGGAAGCTCAGGGTAGAGTCCAGGTGATCCTTGATGTACTGCAGGGCGTCCAGCAGAGACATCTCTCTCTGGTATGGCACCTGGAAGGTTTGCATCCAGGGCTCGTTATCCTGTTCCGGACGGTAGCGCAGGATCTCAATTTCAATCATCTCAGCCATTCTTCTTAGCCTCGTCTTGTTTCTCACCCTCGGAGCCGTACACGCGTTTTGCCGGCTGGGACTTAGTGATCTTCACATCGGAGTAATCGATGGAGGGCGTTTCGCCATTTTTGTAGAACGAGAGCGTGTGCTTGAGGAAGTTCACGTCATCGCGCTCTTCGTAACCATCCAGACGCTGGTGGGAACCGCGGGACTCTTTACGATTGATGGCGGAGTGCGCCATGGCTTCAGCCACGTCCAGCATGTAGCCCAGTTCGATGGCGTACAGCAGATCGGTGTTGAAGACAGAGGACTTGTCGTTGATCTTGACCTTCTTGTAACGGGCTTTCAGCTCGTTGATCTTGTCGATGGTGCCCTGCATCAGCTCTTCGGTACGGTAGATACCGACGCCGGCTTCCATGGACATGCCCAGCTCGTTGCGGATATCGGCCGGGTTTTCGGTACCGTCTACGTCCATCAGGGAGAGGTGCTGCTTGATGAGCGCCTCGGCCTTGGCGGCCAGGGCTTCGGTATTGCCATGCTTCTGAGTCTTGGCAAATTCACCTGCCTGCTCACCGGCCAGCTTGCCGAATACCACGATCTCGGACAGGGAGTTGGAACCCAGACGGTTGGCACCGTGCAGACCGACGGAGGCACATTCGCCCGCGGCGTAGAGGCCGGGCAGACGGGTGGCACACTTGTTGTCAGTCTCGATACCACCCATGGTGTAGTGGGCAGTCGGACGTACCGGAATAGGCTCTTTGGCCGGATCCACGTTGACGTAGGCTTTGGCCAGTTCGCAGATGAACGGCAGACGCTCTTTCAGGTACTTCTCGCCAAGGTGACGCAGGTCGAGGTGAACCACATCGCCCATCGGGCCCTGAATGACGCGGCCTTTCTGCTGCTCTTGCCAGAATGCCTGGGAAACACGGTCGCGCGGACCCAGCTCCATGTATTTGCTCTTCGGCTGGCCAATCGGGGTTTCCGGGCCCAAGCCGTAGTCTTGCAGGTAGCGGTAGCCATCCTTGTTCAGCAGGACGCCACCCTCACCACGACAACCTTCGGTCATCAGGATGCCGGTGCCCGGCAGACCGGTCGGGTGATACTGGACGAACTCCATATCACGCAGCGGTACGCCGTGACGGTAGGCCAGTGCCATGCCGTCGCCGGTGACGATGCCACCGTTGGTGTTGTAGCGATAGACACGGCCAGCGCCACCAGTGGCCACGATCACGGATTTGGCCTGGATGAAGCGGGTGATACCGTTCTGGATGTCGAAGGTCAGTACGCCCTGGACACGGCCGTCGTCCACGATCAGATCAAGACAGAAATGCTCGTCGAAGCGCTTGATGCTCGGGTATTTGACGGAGGTCTGGAACAGGGTGTGCAGAATATGGAAACCGGACTTGTCTGCGGCGAACCATGTACGGGGAACCTTCATGCCACCAAACGGACGCACGTTGGCTTTACCATCCGGCTTGCGGCTCCAGGGGCAACCCCAGTGCTCCAGCTGGATCATCTCTTTGGTTGCGTTGTTGACGAAGTATTCCACTACGTCCTGCTCGCACAGCCAGTCACCACCGGAGACGGTGTCGTTGAAGTGGTTTTCGAGGGAGTCGTCATCACGGACGACACCGGCGGCGCCGCCTTCGGCAGCAACCGTGTGGCTGCGCATCGGGTAAACCTTGGAAATCAGGGCGATGTCCAGGTCTGGCTGTGATTCGGCTATAGCGATAGCGGCGCGTAAGCCGGTACCGCCAGCACCGATGATGGCCACATCGGTCTTGATAATATCCACATCTGCCTCCTTAGGGATAGATTTGCTGGGCACGATTTTGCTCTATGAAAAAAATTCAGGCTTGATGCAAGTCAAACTGCTAGGTTTTATTCCCTTTTTATTGGTTATTTTTCTATAAAACACCCAAATCCCTGGATGAAAATGTCGTTATTATCGTCATTTTTTGGTGTTATTGAGCAGTTGAACACCTAGCTACGAGTACTTTAACTTCTGGATTGTACGTAGTTTTCTTTCAATAAAATGCGAATCACCTCTCTTTTTAGGTACTCGCGAAAAAAATTTTAAGTTTTTTATTGTAATTTTTTAATGAGAATTATTGGCATT
Source organism: Aeromonas sp. s13 (assembly GCF_040907905.1). NCBI lineage: Bacteria > Pseudomonadati > Pseudomonadota > Gammaproteobacteria > Aeromonadales > Aeromonadaceae > Aeromonas > Aeromonas sp. s13. Next base: position 91,020 of record NZ_JBFOCS010000081.1, read on the forward strand.
TATCTATTCGAATAGAAATAGGTAATCCGAAATGCTGCGGTGACCACGGCTGTGATCTGATAATTCCAGACGAATTACAAGGATTTCAAGGCGGGGTATTTGGCGGGTAATGTGAGATTACTCACTGAAAATTAAGCGCTATTTAGAAAAATAAAAGGGGCCTGTACGGCCCCTTTTGCTCATGCTCAAATGCGGAACATGCCTACCTGATTGCTCAGTTCACCCGAAATATTTTTAAGTTGTTCAGAGAGATGGCGTGAGCTGTCTGCATCCACTGCCAGTTCGTCCGAGACATCTTTCACTGCCTGAATGTTGCGACTTACCTCATCGGTGACGGCCCGCTGCTCTTCAGCCGCGCTGGAGATCTGGGTCGCCATGTCGGAGATCTGGTTGATCGAGGTGGTGATCTGCTCCAGCGCATGGGTGGCGTTGTTGGCGTCATCCACGCTGTTCTGGGCCAGCAGCTGGCCTTCGTGCATGGTGCTGACCGCTCCCTGGGTATTGCGTTGCAGGGTTTCGATCATATTGCGGATCTCGACGGTGGAGCTGTGGGTACGCTGTGACAGGACGCGCACCTCGTCGGCTACCACTGCAAAGCCGCGGCCCTGTTCACCGGCACGTGCCGCTTCGATGGCGGCGTTGAGTGCCAGCAGGTTGGTCTGCTCGGCGATGCCCTGAATGGTGGAGAGGATGGTGTTGATCTCCTGAGCGTTTTTCTCCAGTTCCTGAATGATGTTGGAGGCCTGTTCCACCTGGGTGGCCAGATCGGTGATGGAGCGCTGGTTGCGGGCGATCACCTGTTTGCCATGCTCGCAGCTGCTGGAGGAGCTGCGGGCCGCTTCGGCGGTCTGCTCGGCGTTGCTGGCGACCTCGACTGCGGTGGCTGACATCTCGTGTACCGCAGTGGCGATCTGGGAGATCTCGTTTTGCTGGCGTGCCAGCCCCTGATTGGCCTTCTCCGCCATGCTGTGGGAGGACTTGGCCTGCTGGTTGAGCTGGCCGGAGGAGTTGGAGATATCCTGCACCATCACATGGATCCGCTCGATGAAGGTGTTGACGTGTTTGGCAACCGCGCCCACCTCATCCTCACGTTCAATCTTGATCCGGCGGGTCAGATCGCCGTTGCCACGGGAGAGATCGGCAATCGCTTCGCCCAGGGTTTTCAGAGGGGCCAGCGAGCTGTTGATGGCGACATAGGAGAAGCCTGCAACGATCAGTATGGTGATAAGCCCCTGAATGAGGGAGGAGGTAACCATGCGGCGTACCGACTGGTAGGCGATCTCTTCATCCACCATCATGCCGTAATACCAGTTGGTATTGGGAATGGCATTAAAGTCGTAGACCTCTTTCTTGCCGCTGATCACCAGCTCGTTGATCATTCCGTCATGGGCGACCTGATTGATGTAGGCCGCAGTCAGTTCCGGTGCCAGAGCGGTGGCGGATTTCAGGCTCAGGGAGGCATCGGGGTGCGCGATGATGGTGCCATTGCTGTCCACCAGCATGGCGTAGGTGCCCTCGGTGGTGACCGCCAGAATGTCCGAGATCAGTGAGCTGATGGAGACGTCACCGGCGATGACCCCCTGAGTATTGCCGCGCTGGAACGGCTCGGCAATGGTAACAATCAGCTGGCCGGTGGAGATGTCGGCATAGGGGGCTGTAATGACCAGCTTGCCTGCGGCGGCCGCGTCCTTGTACCAGGGGCGTTGACGTGGGTCATAACCGGCGGGCAAATCGGTTGGTTTGCTCTGGATCATCTTGCCGTCTGCGGTACCGGCATAGACCAGGTCGAAGCCACCGGCATTCATGGACTGGGCCAGATGACTGATGGGCTCGTCTTCTTTGGCGAATGCTTCCTTGGTGGTGCTGACCATGCTGATCCGGGAGTCGACCCAGCGGGAGATCCCCTTGACGTTGGCCATGGAGCTTTCGTCGATGATGTTCCAGACCAGTCGCTGGGTCTCGCTGCGCAGTTGCGAGGTGTTGTACCAGACCTGCAGGCAGGTGATCACCAGAATGATGACCCCGATAGCCAGAACAAGCTTGTTTTTAATGGATAAGTTCATAGTTACATCCTTGTGAGCGTCAGTCTGAAGTGTGTGTGGAATCTAGTTATTGTTATGAGCCTCTGTTTATCGGCTGAAGTTGAACTCTTTGTATCCCGGTCAGCTATTTAAAGTTAGTGCCTAAATCAGTGGTTATCCATGCGCGTATCGCCCCCTCACTGTGTCAGAAAACGATCTGGTCGATTGGTGAAGACTCCATCGACCCCCATGCTAGAGAGCGTTTCATAATCTTCTGGATAATCAACGGTATAAACCAGAACTTTGAGCCCCCGGCGATGTGCATCATCGACCAGCGCGGCGTCGATAAAATCAACATCGCAATTGATGGACCAGGCTCCCAGCTTGTCGGCAAACTGCGCCAGGTTGAGCGGCAGGTTGGCGGTCAGGGCACCGAGCCGGATATCGGGCCGCAAGGCGGCAAATCGGGCCAGCTCCGGGTGATGGAAGGAGGAGACCACCCACTGGCCGGGAGTAAAGCCCAGCTCGGCTTCTGCCCGTCGGGTCAGGGCTGCCACCGCATCGGCGGTATGAGCCCCCTTGAGCTCGATGTGCAACTCGCAGCGTCCGGCGATGATCTCCATCACCTGCCACAGGGTCGGGATCACCTCTCCCTCACCGGCATCGAGCTGCTCCAGATAGGAGCGGGATTGCTCGGTCAGCACCCCCTTGCCATTGGTGCAGCGCTCCAGCCGCCGGTCGTGGAAGATCCACAACTCGCCATCGGCCGCCTGCACGTCGATCTCGATGGCTGATGCTCCCAGCTCCAGCGCTTTGGCCATCGCCTTTAGGGTGTTCTCCGGTGCCAGACCGCTGGCGCCACGATGGGCAATAATCTGCATGTTCTGCTCCTTTTACCTCGCGGGTCAGCCGCGGCTCAGGTGAATGTCGATCTGTTGATGGGGCAGGGTAAGTCCCTGCTGCTGCATCTTCTCCAGCACCAGCGAGTGAACCTCGTGAGTGATGGGCATCCGGTGATCCATGTTGTTGACGTAGAGGCGGATCTCGTAGATCAGTGCCGAGTCGGTGAATTCGATCAGGAAGACCTCTGGCGTCGGCGTCTCCAATACCAGGGTCGATGCCTGGATGGACTCTTCCAGAATGCGCTGCACCAGTTTCGGATCCCGGGTCAGGCCGATCCGGATCCGCAGTTTGACCCGGGTGATGGCATCGGAGAGCGACCAGTTGATGAACTGCTCGGTGATGAAGGCCTTGTTGGGCACGATGATCTCCTTGCGATCCCAATCCACTATGGTGGTGGCCCGGGTCTTGATCTTGGTGACTGTGCCGGTGAGATCGCGGATGGTGACGGTGTCACCGAGCCGGATCGGCTTCTCAAACAGTATGATGAGGCCGGAGACAAAGTTGGCGAAGATCTCCTGCAGACCGAAACCCAGCCCCACCGAGAGGGCGGCGACCAGCCACTGGGTCTTCGACCAGTCGATGCCGAGCATGGAGAAGCCGGTGAGGGCGCCGATCAGGATCACCAGATACTTGCTGGTGGTGGTGAGGGCAAAGCCGGTACCCGGGGAGAGGCTGAGGTGTTGCAGCAGGGTCAGCTCCATCAGCCCCGGCAGGTTGCGGGCTGTCACCACGGTCAGAATGAAAACGAAGGCGGTCAGCATCAGATCCTGCAAGGTGATGGCCGAGAGCTGCTCGATGCCGCCAATCTTGCTGCTCACCTGCCACACCTCGATATTGCTGAGGAAGCTGAAGGCGGAGTTGAGATCCGACCATTGCACCACCACCAGCATGGTGAAGCCCAGCATCAGCAGGGTGCGCACCAGTCCCAGCGACTGGGCGCTGATGGTATCGAGATCCAGCTCAGTCTCTTCCACCACGTCCGGGGTCTCGGAGCTGAGCTCGTCATGCCCCTCTTCCCTGCCGCGCTGGGCCAGGATCTCGGCCCGCTTGCTCTTGGCGCGCTCGAAGGCAAGGCGGCGGCGCTGGATCAGCATCCAGCGTCTGGCCAGATAGTAGACCAGCAGGCAACCCAGCCCCATCAGCAGGCTAAGCTCCAGCTGGCGCAGCAGGGTGCGCGAGGTATAAAAGTAGCCAAACAGGGCGCCAATCACCGCTAGCAGCGGCGCCAGCATCAGGCTGTTCCAGATGAAGTGGTGCAGCAGATGGGGCTTGGTCATATCGGTCTGGCCCCAGGTGAGTGGCAGCCGCTCCCGGTTGAGACGGGCAAAGAAGAGCAGCAGCCAGAGTGCACCGATCATGAAGGCCATCCGGCCGAGGGAGTCGTAGAAGGCGTGCTCCTGATAACTGTTGGCCATCCCCTGCACGAAGAAACTCGGGATCAGCACCAGCAGCAGGGTGCGAAACTGCCCCCATACCTTTTGCACCTGTTCCCGGGGCCAGCGGAAGTGGTGGATCAAAATCCCCCGCTCCAGCGTCAGATGGCGGGCCATCACCAGCGCCAGCAGCAGAAACCAGATCTCGCCAAGACCGCGCGCCACCGCCACCGCAAACGGGTATTGCCAGGCCCCTTCGAGCAGGCCGCGCACCATCAGCACCATGGCGGGCAAGGGGAGGGCGGCAAGCAGGGAGCGCAGCAGCAAGCGGCTGGTGAGGCTGAATTTGTCCTGAGTTACCTTGCCGATCCGCGGCGCAATATGGTCGCAATAGAGGCTCAGGTGACGGGCCAACTTGAACCAGCTCCAGGCCAGCACCAGCAGACCAATACCGGCCAGCGTGAGGCTCAGCGGGCTGTTTTCTGCGATGGCGTAGGGCAGTTGCAACCAGTTGTCCGGGTTGAAGGCCAGAGTCAGCGCGGCGGGAATGCCGAGCATGACCTGTGGGGTAAAGGGGCGCACATCCGGCATCCAGAACAGGTGGCTGGCGCTTATTTCACGGATCTCGTCGATCTTGCTGTTCTGACGGCTGTAGAGCAGCTTGAGACGGGTCTGCTCCTGAATGAGGGTGTCGGAGGCGTCGTTGAGCCGGGTCAGCAGTTGGCGCCGAGCCTTGAGCAGGTTGTCGAGCACCGCTTGCTGTGGCCGATCCAGCGTCACCTCCTCTTCGGCCATCAGCTTGTCGCGCAGCTGGCGGGTATCCTTGAGCCCATCCTGCTCGCTCTCGTACTGGTACTTGGCCATGCGGGCGCTGACGATGGCGGACTCCAGCTTGTCGAGGGGGAACTGGGGGGGCAGATCGGAGAGTTTACTGCGCAGGTTCTCGCCGTAGGCATTACTGATCTGCAGCCACTCCAGCTGTTCGCGCACCGAGTTGACCAGCTCATTCAGCTCAAACAGATTTTTGTCGACGCTGCGCTGCTCATCCAGCACCCGCTCAATCTGATCTTCCAGTGTGCCGAGCTGGATGGAGAGCGCCTGATTCTGCTGTTGCTGCTCCAACAGCAGCGGCATGTCGGTGGTGAGCTGTTTGCGCAGCCGTTCGCTCTCCTCCAGCGCCTGCTCGGTCTTCTCCCGCCGCAGCTGGTTCTGCTGGGTCAGCAGGCTGGCTTGCCACTCATCCTCGTCGGCGATGGCCAGATTGAGCTCCTGCAGTTTCAGCTTGCCGAGATCGTTGCGCTGCTGGGCCGAGAGCTGCTCCAGCTCCAGCATCTGGATCCGGTCGGAGAGGCTCTGCTCCTTCATTCTGGTCAGCAGCAGTTGTGCCTCCTGCTGGCGATCCGATTCGCTGCTGAAGCTCAGTCGCTCCAGCTGGCTGCGGGTCAGTTGCAGCTGTTTGCGCAGATCATCCACCCGCAGGTGATACTCCTGCCCGGTGCTCTCCAGCTGGTTGAGGCTGTCCATTACCCCCTGCCGCTCCTTGCGCAGGTTGAGCTGGCGGTTGCTGCTAAGGCCAATGGCCTGGCGCAGCGCCTCCTCCTTGAGGCTCGCCAGCGGCGGGCGAGCGGCGGGCTGATAGTTGTGCAGGCTCTCCTTGAGCCGTGCCGACTCCTTGGGGTAATCGATAAGGATCTGCTGATAGGCTTTGCTCTGCTCCCGGTAGCGCTCGGCCTCTCTGGCAAATTGCAGCGCTTGCTGGTAGCTCTCCCGCAGCTTCTGGTTTTCCGGGGTATCGCTCTTGGGCACGCTCTGCAACAGGGATTCGGCCTGGGCAATGGCATCGTCGGCGCGCACGGTTGGCGGCAACAAGAGAAGGGAGAACAGCAAGAGGGTGAGCAGGCGTTGCAACATGAGGCTCGTTTCCGTTCAGAAGAGGTGGCCCTAGCCTAAAACAGGGCAGGGAGGCGGGTAAAGCAGTCTATATTAATGATTCATAACACAAATAACAGGAAGTCGTGCTGCCGTTTCGCTATGATCCCGGCCGCTTTCTCTCCACCGAGTCGAATATGTCAGCTGTTGATCTGGGCACAGCCCCGCTATCTCGTCTTTTCTGGCGTTACGTAACCCCGACCGTGGCGGCCATGCTGATCACCGGCATCTATGTCACCATCGATGGCATCTTCGTTGGCCATGTGCTGGGTCAGGATGGCATGGCCGGTCTGATGCTGGCTTATCCCATCTGCGCCGTGCTCTATGCGGTGGGGGCGCTGATCGGCATGGGGGCCTCGTCGCTGGTCTCCTTCTATCTGGGGCAGGGCAACCCGGCCAAAGCCCGCCATATCGTCGGCAATGCCCTGGTGATGGTGTTGCTGGCCTCGGCAGTGCTCAGTTTTATCGGGATCCGTTATGGCGAGCCCATGCTGGCCTGGATGGGGGCGGAGGGGGAGATCTTCACCGCCGGGCTCTCCTACCTGCAGGCCTACGCCTGGCTGGGCGTCTTTGCGGTGCTGTCGATGGCGTTCAGCTCGCTGCTGCGCAACGATGGCCGCCCCGGATTTGTCACCCTCATCATGGTAGTCGGGGGGCTGCTCAACGTGCTGCTCGACTATCTGCTGATGGTAGTGTTTCCGTTCGGACTTGCCGGGGTAGCGACGGCCACTATGCTCTCCCAGGCGGTGACGGGCCTTGCCTGCCTGTGGCACTTCTTCACGCCGCGTAGCCAACTGCGGATAAGTTGGGACACCTTGCGCCCCGATCTGCGGCTGATGGGCGAAACGGTGCGCCTCGGGATATCCAGTTTTCTGATGTACCTCTATCTCTCGGTAGTGCTGGCGCTGCACAACAAGGCGTTGCTGGCGGTGGGTACTTCGCTGCATGTGGCGGCCTACGGGGTGATCAGTTACACCGAGGCCTTCTTCTATCTGGTGTTTGAGGGTATCGCCATGGGTATCCAGCCCATCGCCAGCTTTAACGCGGGCGCCGGTCACTGGCGGCGGGTGCTGAGGATCCGCAATCTGGCACTCGGAGTGACGTTGGGGATCGCCCTGTGCGCCATGTTCCCGCTTTATCTGTGGCCGGAGGCGGCGGTCTATCTGTTTGCCGGCGACAACGCCACCTTGCTGCCGGTGGCGAGCCTCGGGATCTGGCTCTACTTCTGGGGGCTGCCGATGGAGGGCTTGCTGCTGGTGGGGGCTACCTACTTCCAGGCCATCAATCGGGCTCGCATCGCCTCCCTGCTCACCGGCGGCAAGCTGGTGCTGATCGGCGGTTTCTTGTGGGGATTCTCGACCCTGTGGGGCGTGCCCGGGGTCTGGCTGGCATTGCCAACGTGCAGCTCGCTGCTGGTGTTGGTGATGTGGCGTGCGATGCGTCGGGAGTCCGGCGCCCACGCGCTGGCCGGATAGGTAATCAGGTTCGACGTGCAGATAGCAGACAGGCAGCCATGGGCTGCCTGTTTTGTTAACGGGCTCTGCCGATTCAGGGCTTGAAGGCACCGATAAAGATGGCGGGATCGACCCGGGTGTCGTTGAGGCTGACGTTCCAGTGCATATGGGGGCCGGTAGCGCGGCCGGTTGAGCCGACTCGCCCGACGATGCCGCCACGCGGCAGGCTCTGACCGAGCTTCACATCGATCTTCGACATGTGGCAGAACATGCTGATGAGCCCCTGACCGTGGTCGACAAAGACGGTATTGCCATTGAAGAAGTAGTTGCCGATCAGGATCACCTTGCCGGCGGCGGGGGACTTGATCGGGGTGCCGGCGCCCACGGCGAAGTCGAGGCCGGAGTGGGGGTTGCGCTCCTCGCCATTAAAGAAGCGACGCAGGCCAAACGGGCTGGAGAGGCGGCCGTTGACCGGCTTGTCGAACATCAGGTTGCTCGGCTGGTTGGGGCTGAAGGTCTGGTAAGCTCGGGTTTGCTCCGCCAGCTCGCGGTTGATACGGGTCATATCTTCGGCGAGCGGATTGACCTGACGGCTGTTCTTGAGCTTGATGTGCTGCTCGCGGTAGTGCTTGGGGGTCACGGTGAAGTCGAGAGTACGGCCATCACCTGTGGTCAGTTGCTGGGCGCCGGGCGTGCTTTTCAGAGAGATGCCGACGATGGCGATCCACTGGTTGTCTTCGCGCACTACCAGCACGGGTTTGTCGTGATAGCGGGCCGTGGGGGCAGTGGGTGACGCGCCAAGAGGGATCACCGCAACGCCACCCGGCACCGGATGGTTGAGCAGGCGACTGACAAAACCCTCGGCCAGGGCTGACTGGCTGGCCAGTAACAACAACAGACAACACACAACTCTCATGACGATACCACTCGATGTTAAAACGCCCGGGATGGCGGGATGACAACCCCCTGTCCGGCATTCGCCGATCACTAAAGGGTGATCACGACATGCTGGCCACGACAGGCGCGGCTGGAGGAGGGGACAGATTGTGCCTCGTTATGGTCGGGGCAGCCAGTGGCGGGGCGTGGCTGACGCCCCTTTTGTGCATAGCTGCGTCAGGTTTTATGTCGTGGTCGGGCCGCTTCGCCATTGAGTCGCCCCCGCTCTGGCTCTAGAATCGGCTTCCGGCACTGATGCCACCGATACTCCGAGGAGACGATATGAACGGATTACCCCCTTTGCGCACCACACCGGCTCGGTACACGACAGGTCGTGGCTGGCTCTGGGTTCGCAGCGGGTTCGATATCTTCAACAAGGGGATGGGGATCAGCGTAGCCATGGTGCTGGTCTGGTTTATGGTGGGCATGCTGCTGGAGCAACTGCCGGCGGGTGGCCTTATCTCCCAGCTGCTCTACATGGTGTGGGGCGCGGGTTGGGTGGCGGTCGCCGCTCGGGGTTATCGGGGTGAGCCGCTGCAGTTTGCCGATCTCTTCGCCGGTTTTCGCCACAAGCTGACCCCGCTGATGCTAGGCGGTCTGCTGGTGTTGCTGCTGTTTAGCCTGGTTGGCCTCGTCTGTCTCGGTCTGCTCTCCATGTGGGGGCTGCTCCCGCTGTTGACGCAGGATCCCGAGAGCATGGTGGTCTCAGCCAGCCAGTTGCAACAACTGCTGCTGGTATTGCTGGTGGGGATGCTGCTCATCATTCCCGTGCTGATGGGGGTCACCTTTGCTCCGGCGCTGATCTACCACCACGATATCGGCATCATCCAGGCGGTACGGCTGAGCTTCTTCGGCTGCTGGCGCAATATTTTTCCCTTCTTCTGGTGGGGGCTGCTCTCAGCCATGTTGTTGCTGTTTGGCGCTGTGCTGTTGCTGGTAGGTCTGCTGGTGGTGATCCCGGCGCTCAACTACTCCATCTATGTGGCTTATCGGGATATTTTCCTGGACGAGAGTGCGCAGTCGGAAGCACCGCACTCAGAACCATTCGGATTTGAAGCCTGATCAAGGGATCAGAGTGAAGAAGGGGCCCGCAGCGGCCCCTTCTTCATGATCGGGTTTGAGGTGTGCTTACTCCTGCCAGATGGGATCCGCCGCCATGCGTGCCAGCAGAAAATCGAGGAAGCTGCGCAGCAGTGGCGACATCTGTTTGCGGGTAGCATACACCCCGTAGACCCCGAGCCGCTTGGGCTGCCAGTCGGTCAGCAGGGGCACCAGTTCTCCGCGCTCCAGATAGGGTTGGGCCGAGTAGCGGGGTTGCAGGCTGATCCCTGCGCCTTCCAGCGTTGCTTCCAGTAGCAGGTTGGAGATATTGGCGCTCAGGTTACCGCTGACCGGCACTGACTCGGGACCGTCCGGTCCATTGAACTCCCACAGGCTCTTGCCGAAGTAGGTGTAGGTGAGGCAGTTGTGCAGCGCCAAATCCTGCACCTTGTGTGGCATCGGATGACGGGCCAGATAGGCCGGGCTGGCACAGACTACCGAGTGGCAGGTGCCGAGACGGCGTGCCACCAGATTGGGGTCGAGGTCGTTGGTGATGCGCACCGCCAGATCGATCCGCTCCTCTACCAGATTGACGGTTCTGTCGAGCAGCAGAATGTCGATGGCCGTCCCCGGGTATTGCGCCAGATAGTCGTTGGCAGCCCCGACCAGCAGCGCTTCTGACAGGGAGTAGCTGCTGGTGATCCGCAGTTGTCCCTTGGGGGCGTCATCTCCCTTCACCGCGATCTGCTCCATCTCTTCGCCGAGTGCCAGCATGGCGCGGGCCCGGTTCAGCGCCTCCTCTCCTGACCCTGTCAGGCTCAGACGACGGGTGGTGCGGTGCAGCAGGCGGGCGCCCATCCAGCTCTCCAGCTCGGCCAGATAGCGCGACACCATGGCGCGCGACATATCCAGTTTCTCTCCGGCGCCGCTCAGGCTCCCTTGTTCGACTACGCTGACAAAGACCCGCAAGGCGGTCAGTCGATCCATGTATGGCTCTCTATATGTTCGATATGTGCAACAGTGATGCGCTTTTTATGCTGTATTTGCACCTTAAGTGATCTAATACACTGTGTCCATCAAATGAACCCCCGAATACTTAATGAGGAATAGATGATGAACAACACCCTGATCCGCAACCTGACTCTGGCGACCACCCTGCTGAGTGGCGCCGCACTGGCCGCCCCCCTGAGCGTGACCGTCTACAACCCTGGCGAGAAGGCGATCTTCCCGGTCTCCTCCTCACTGGTGACCGGTGACAAAGAGGCCATCCTGATCGATGCCCAATTCGACGTGCAAAATGGTCAGGCGCTGGTCGACATGATCAAGAAGAGCGGCAAGAAGCTGACCACTGTCTATATCAGTGCCGGTGACCCCGACTTCTACTTCGGTCTGGAGCCGGTCATGGCGGCGTTCCCGGATGTCAAAGTGCTGGCCGATCAGCATGTGGTTGACCACATCAACCAGACCAAGGATGCCAAGCTGAGCTACTGGAGCCCGATCCTCGGGAAGGGTGCACCGAAGAGCCTGACCGTGCCGCAAGTGATGACCGCCAGCCACCTGACGCTGGATGGCGAGAAGATTGAGATCAAAGAGATGAACACCCCGAATGCCTACCTCTGGGTCCCTTCCATCAAGACTGCTTTTGGTGGTGTACCGGTCTACCACGGGGTGCATGTCTGGATGGCCGACAGCCAGACCAAGGCGGCCCGCAGTAACTGGGTCAAGGCGCTGGACAACCTGCTGGCCCTGAAACCCGAGCGCGTGGTACCGGGCCACTTCCTGGGGACTGCTCCCAAAGGCACTGCTGCTGTGACCTTTACCCGTGACTATGTAGAGCGTTTCGAACAGGAGCTGGCCAAGGCGAAAAACTCCGGTGAGCTGATTGAGGCTCTGAAGAAAGCCTATCCGGCACTGCCGGTTGACGATGGTCTGGCCATCGGTGCCAAGGTCAATACCGGCGAGATGAAGTGGTAAGCCACTGAGCCTGCTCTCCCTGTGTTTTTTACCGGGCCTAAGGGCCCGGTTTTTTATCCGAGATTGAAGTGAGAATGAAGATGTTCGAACAACAAACCACCCTCCATTATGTCTATGACCCGCTCTGTGGCTGGTGCTACGGTGCCGCCCCCCTGTTGCAGGCGGCAGCCACCATGGCCGGACTCAAGATCGAGCTGCATGCGGGCGGTCTCTGGATGGGTAGTCGCCGTCAGCCGATGGGCGAGGCATTGCGTGATTATGTGCGCCCCCATGATCAGCGGATCGAAGCGCTGACCGGCCAGCATTTTGGCGAACGCTACTTTAACGAACTGCTGCTGCGGGAAGGCTGTCTGCTGGACTCCGAGCCGCCGATCCGTGCGGTTTTGGCCGTCACGGCGTTGGGGGGCGATGGGCTGGTCATGTTGCACCGGATCCAGCAATCCCACTATCGGGACGGGATCTGGATTGGTGAGCCGGCATTTCTCGCCACGCTGGCGGCAGAGCAGGGGATTGCAGCCGAGGCATTCCAGCAATCCTATCTGCTGGCGCCCTTGCTGCAACATCTGGCAGATAGCCAGGGCTGGATGAAACGGCTGGGCGGTCAGGGTTATCCCACCCTTGGGTTGATGCACAACGGTAAGGTGAGTGCTGTGCGAGTGGCTGACTTTTTGGGCGATCCTGCCGGGTTGCGTCAGCATCTTCTTGAGTTGATGGAATAGTTATTAGAATGTGAACGGACAAGGTCTCTTTAGAAGTGGAGTGAATGGGCCGATATTCCTGTATGCAGAAGCGATATGAAAGCCTTCGACTTTCTGCTTGCAGACTATGCTCTATGTGACCATTCCCGGCGGATGTTGCGGGAGTGCAGACTCATTTCAAGGAAGCCCCCATATGTTCAAAAACATGTCTATCGGCCAGAAACTGAGTGCCGGATTCGCCATCCTGGCACTGCTGGTACTGGGCTTGGCCTGGTTCTCCATCAGCCAGTTGGCAAAGCTCTATGGTGATACCGAAACCATTACTGACAACCTGCTGCCGTCAACCCGCTATGCCAGCCAGATGCATGTTGCCATTCTGGATGCGCGCCGCTCAGAGCTGGCCCAGGTCATCGGTGGTCTGAACAAGGATGATCAAGAGGTAAGCGATCGCACCCTGACCTTCAATAAGGCCAGGCAGGAATTTGAGCAAGCAGCCCAAAAATACGGTGCTTTAGCTTTCACTACAGGTGAAGAGAAACAGGTTTATGAGCAGGTGGTTGCGGCGGGGGCCAAGTATTTTGCGGTGCATGACCAACTGTTGAGCGCCTTCGCTGCTGGCGATCTGGAGCGAGTCAGAAGTCTGCGCAAAAACGAAACCCGGGTCGCGCTGGAGGAGGTGGGAGCAAAATCCTTCCGCCTGCGGGAAATCAATAACGAGATTGCGGCCCAGATGACAAAAGATGTGGAGGCGCTCTACAGCAGTGCCAGAACCATGAGCGTCATTGTCAGTCTGGTGACGCTGGGTTTTGTTGTGGCAATTGCCTGGCTGCTGACCGGTCAGATCCGCAATCCGGTGATGGCGTTGCTGGAACAGACCCGGCGGGTCTCCTCTGGTGATCTCACCTCCCGCATCGATATGCAGCAGTTCAACAATGATGAACTGGGAACCCTTGCCAAAGGGTTTGGTGAAATGCAGACCAATCTGCGCACTCTGGTGAGTGAAGTGTCGGGCTCTGTGGTGCAACTGAGTTCCGCCGCGGAGGAGATCAGCTCTGTTGCCAGCCAGTCAGCCAATAACATGAATGCTCAGCAACATGAGCTGAATCAGCTGGCAACGGCGATGAACGAGATGCAGGCTACGGTGCAGGAGGTCTCTCGCAACACCAGCGATGCGGCCAGTGCCGCCACCTCGGCCAGTGAAACGGCCGAACTTGGTGCGCAAACGGTGAATGACTCCATTCAACGTATTGAACGGGTCGCAGGTGCCATCGAGAGTACCGCGGTGGTGATACGCCAACTGGGCGATGACAGCCGCAATATCGGCATGGTGCTGGAGGTGATCCGCGGTATTGCCGAACAGACCAACCTGCTGGCATTGAATGCGGCGATTGAAGCGGCTCGTGCCGGTGAGCAAGGACGGGGGTTTGCTGTGGTGGCGGATGAGGTGCGTACTCTGGCCAAGCGCACTCAGGACTCTACCTCCCAGATCAATACCATCATTGCCGAGTTGCAGCAGCGTGCCGAACAGGCCGGCAGTACCATGCAACAGAGTCAGGAGCTGATGAACACCACGGTTGCTACCGCGCGGGAAGCGGGCGAGTCTATCTCCCAGATCAGTGGCTCGGTCAGCAGCATCTCCCACATGAACATCCAGATTGCAACGGCCACCGAAGAGCAGGGCGCGGTGAGCGAGGAGCTCAACCGTAACGTGGTCAATATCAGTCATGCTTCCGAAGAGGTGGCCGCCGGTGCCACCCAGATGGCTCAGGCGTGCAACGAGTTGAACCATTTGGCTACCCAGTTGCAGGATATGGTGCGCCGTTTCAGGGTGTAATCCCTCGGCGAGTCAAACAGCCCGATTACTGCAAGGTGATCGGGCTTTTCTGTTTTGGAGGGGCAGCCAGAGAGGCTCACTGCAAGTGGATGACTTGTCCCGCCGGACGATATTGTGCATGCTGATGGCCCATTTTCCAGGCAGGACTCTTGCTGTATGAATCTTCGCGATCTCGAATATCTGGTGGCGCTGGATGAGGAAAAACATTTTCGCAAAGCCGCTGAACGCTGCTTTGTCAGTCAACCCACCCTGAGCGGCCAGCTGCGCAAGCTGGAGGATGAACTCGGGGTCATTCTGATCGAACGTACCTCGCGCAAGGTGCTGTTTACTCCGGCTGGTGATGCCATGGCCCATCAGGCTCGTCGGGTGCTCAAGGAGGTGCGCGAGCTAAAGAGCATCGGTCAGCACTTCTCCGAGCCGATGTCAGGGGAGATCCATATCGGTTTTATTCCGACCGTGGGCCCCTACCTGTTGCCTCGCATTATCCAGACCCTGCGTGAGCGTTTTCCCCAGCTGGAGTTCTATCTCTATGAGGAGCAGACCCAAACCCTGCTCAAGCGGCTGGAAGAGGGGGAGCTGGACTGCGTCATTCTGGCCGAGATGCCGGGGATGGAGGGGTTTGGTTCAATCCAGCTCTATCATGAGCCGATGTGGCTGGCGGTGCCTTGCCATCACCCCGAAGCACAGGCTAGACAGGTGCCGCTTGGCAATCTAAAGGGCAAGAAATTGCTGATGCTGGCCGATGGTCACTGTTTGCGGGATCAGGCGATGGGGTTCTGTTTCGCTGGCGGGATAGGTGAGGATCAACGCTTCAAAGGCACCAGTCTCGAGACCCTGCGCAACATGGTGGCCGCCGGTAGCGGCATGACTTTGGTACCAAAGCTGGCCGTACCTGCCGATCATGATGAGGGAGGGGTGAGCTATCGGCCGGTGGTTGACCCTGTGCCGGGGCGTACCATCTCGCTGCTCTATCGCCACTACTCGGTGCGTCGCCCCTGTTTCAACGAGCTGGCCGCCTCGATCGCTACGCTGATGAGCAAGCAGTTGGCCCAATAAAAAACCGGCAGCCAAGGCTGCCGGTTTTGCTTCTGCCGCGAGAGCAGCTTAGAAGATATCGTCGGTTGAGACAGGCCCTTCCACATCGGGGTTGTCACCGCCGTAGACCTGATTGCCATCCGAGCTCGGTGCTGCGTAGCGGGTCGGTTCGGTCCCTTCCTTGAAGTATTCGTCGGTGCCGCCACTGGTTGCCAGCAGGCCGGTTTCGCTATCAATCTTCACCGTCATGATCCCTTCGGGAACCGGCATCTTGTGCTCCGGCAGTTTTTTGAGGGCGACTTTCATGAAGTCGATCCAGATAGGCTGCGCGGCGCCACCGCCAAACTCGGCACGGCCAAGGCCACGCTGGTGGTTGTCAAAACCGATCCATGAGGTGGCAACGATGTCCGGGGTGTAGCCGGAGAACCAGGCATCCCGCGATTCGTTGGTGGTACCGGTTTTACCGGAGATGTCGTGACGTTTCAGGTCGCGGGCTGCACGCCAGCCGGTACCACGCCAGCCGTTGCCACCCCAGATGGCTGTGCTCAGGGTGTCGGTGATCAGGAACGCACTCTGGGCACTGATGGTATGCGGGGCAATGGTTGGCGCGAGAGGGGTCTGCGTGCCATCTTGTGCGGCTCCATCAACAGTTGGCACCGGCAGTGTGCTCTGCTCGGGTGCGGCCTGCTGTTCGCAGGTGGTACAAGCAATAGCAGGATTGGCCTGATAGAGGGTGTTCTCCAGGCTGTCGGTCACTTTGTCGATGAAGTATGGGGTCACCAGGAAGCCACCGTTGGCCAGAACCGAGTAACCACGCACTACCTCGAGGGGGGTGAATTCGGCAGCGCCCAGCGCCAGCGACTCATGGGGAGAGATGAAGTCGCGGGGGAAGCCAAAGCGGGTCAGACCGTCGATATAGGTATCCAGACCGATGGCGCGCATCAGTCGAACCGACATCACGTTCTTGGACTTGGCCAGACCCAGACGCAGCGGGGTGGGGCCATCATAAACGGCCGGGGAGTTCTTGGGCTGCCACATGGGCCCTTTTGATGGATCCCACTGGTTGATCGGCGCATCGTTGATGAGCGATGCCAGGGTATAGCCATGCTCCAGCGCGGTCGCATAGAGGAAAGGCTTGATATTGGAACCGATCTGGCGACGCGCCTGATCGACCCGGTTGAATTTGGATAGTTCGAAGCTGAAACCACCGACCAGTGCTTCCAGAGCCCCATTTTTCGGGTTCATGGCAACCAGCGCGGCGTTCACATCCGGGATTTGGGCCAGCAGCAACTCTTCGCCCTCTTCCCGCACCCAGATCTGGGCGCCGACTTTCAGCACATCGCGCGCCGATTTCGGGGCATAGCTCTGACGGTCGTCGGTAATAAAGGAGCGGGCCCATTTAATGCCGTTCCAGCCGAGCTCTGCTTCCTTGCCATTCTTCAGTACCAGCGTGGCGCTGCGATCACCGAGCTTGGTCACGACCGCCGCCATCAGCGGATCGTAAGTGGGTTGTTTGCCAAGGTGAGCGACGATCTGCTCGTAATCCCAGGCTGTCTCGCCAGCCTTCCACAACTGAGCCGTCGGGCCGCGATAGCCGTGGCGCATGTCATAGGCAAAAACGCCATCCAGCAGTGCCTGTCTTGCTGCCCGCTGACGCTCGGCAGAGACGGTAGTGTAGACGTGCAGGCCCATGGTGTAGGCATCTTCACCGAACTGCTCGACCATCTTCTGGCGCACCATTTCCCCCAGATAGGGGGCGTGCAGGGTCACTTCGGCGCCGTGAAAACGGGCCTTGATCGGCATCTTGGACGCTTCGTCAAACTGAGCCTGGGTTATCTTGCCAGTTTCCAGCATCCTGCCCAGTACAACGTTGCGGCGCGCAAAGGCGCGCTCGGGGGAGCGGATGGGGTTGAGCATGGAGGGAGCTTTCGGCAGACCGGCAATGATGGCGATCTCGTCCAGTCCCAGATCCTTGACCTCTTTACCAAAGTAAACCTGTGCCGCAGCACCGATCCCGAAGGAGCGATAACCGAGGGGGATCTTGTTGAGGTAGAGTTCGAGGATCTCGTCTTTTGAGAGATTCTGTTCGATCCGCCAAGCCAGGAAGACCTCCTTGATCTTGCGGATGATAGTCTTCTCATTGCTCAGGAAGAAGTTGCGGGCAACCTGCTGGGTGATGGTACTGGCCCCCTGACGGGCATGACCGGAGACAGCCCAGACGGATGCGGCTCGAATGATACCAATCGGGTCAATGCCCGGGTGCTCATAGAAACGTGCATCCTCGGTCGCCAGTACGGCATCGATCATGGGTTGCGGAATTTCGTCCAGACGCAGCGGAATGCGACGAATTTCGCCATATTGGGCGATCAACTCCCCATCCCGGCTGTAAACCCGCATCGGGGTTGCCAGCTTGACGTCACGCAGTGCAGTGACATCGGGCAGTTGGGGTTTGATATAGAAGTAGATACCGATGAGGCTGGCAACACCCAGCACTGCACCCAGCATCATGACAATAAACAGGCGAACGAGCCATTTCAGCATGGAAGAACTACCAATCGTCTTAAAATTAGCCAACGGGCGCAGAGTATAGCCCTTTTGCCATCGGGAATTCGAGGTTTTCCTGTGGCGAGCCACCCACCTCAAAAGGATGCGAGAGGTTAGCACTACGGGGAGTAATAACCAAGGAGGGCCACTTGCCATGAAGAAAGCGAGATGGGTCACTTTTCGACATAAACTTTATGACATTGATAGTTAGAGCATTTAGGATGAGTGAAGCACTCCTCTGATCGGGTGTCCTACACTCTGTTCAGGAATAAAACCAAATAACGCATGGATGTGTATATGTTTGGGCTTTTTAACAAGGGATCCCTCCTCCCTCTGGTGGGCATTGATTTCGGCAGCCAGACCATCAAGGCCGTTACCCTCAGTGGCCGACCCGGCAAGCTTCATCTCGAATGTGTCGCCGATATTGCCACCCCGAAAGGGACGCTGGTTGACTATCAATTGCAGGATATCGAGCGCGTCAGCCAATCTCTCAAGACTCTCAAGCGCCTGATCCCAGCTCACAGCGACTATGCCGCCACTGCGGTGACCGGCTCCAACGTGATAACCAAGGTGATCCAGATTGATGCCCGCCTCAGCGACAAGGAGCTGGAGAGTCAGGTGCAGCTGGAGGCCGAGCAGATCATTCCCTTCCCCCTCGATGAAGTGAGTCTCGATTTTGAGGTGCTGAGCACCAACAATAGCGAAGATCGTCAAGATGTGCTGCTGAGCGCAGCCCGCACCGAGAGTGTCAACGGCCGGGTCAGCGCCCTTGCCGAAGCCGGTATTGCCGTCAAGGTGGTGGATGTGGGCGCCCATGCGCTGGGCCGTGCCGTGGTGGCCTGTCTGCCCGAATTGCAGGAGAGTGAACGGCCGATCGGGGTGATCGACATTGGCGCCAGTGCCATGACCTTTGCGGCGCTGGTCAAGGGGGAGGTGATCTACTCCCGCTTGCAAAACTTCGGCGGCGATCAGTACAGCCAGGCGCTCTCCTCCTTTTATGGCATGACGCTGGATGAGGCTGAGCAGGCTAAAACCAAAGGTACCTTGCCTGTTGACCATGAGCTGGATGTGCTGATGCCCCACATCAACTCGCTGTTGCAGCAAGTGCGGCGCAATATCCAGCTCTTTTGCAGTTCATCCGGTTATCGCGACATCGCAAAACTGGTGCTGACGGGGGGAGGCAGTCTGCTACCCGGTTTGTTGGTGCAGGTAAAAGAAGAGGTCAATTGCGAGGTGTTGCACCCGGATCTGTTCGCTCTGTTTGGCAAACCGAAAGGGGAGGCCGAGCTGGTACATGGTGCTAAATATATGACGGCATTCGGGTTGGCTCTGAGGAGTTTCACACCATGTCAAATATAAACCTTCTACCCTGGCGTGAAGCCCGGGCCCAGCGCCAAAAGAAACAGTTCGGGGCCTTGCTGGGGATTTTTGTGCTGGCCACGGTCGCGTTGGGATTTTTTGCCAACTGGCTGGTTGATCGCCAGATCGTCGCCCAGCAGCAGCGCAACCAGAGGCTGGTTCAGGAGATGACTATTCTGGATGCCCAGCTGGGGGAGATCCGTCTGCTCAAAGAGCGTCGCAAGGAACTGATCGATCGGATGCAGCTCATCGAGCAGTTGCAGATGCGCCGCAATGTGCCCGTCCGCCTCTTCAATCAGCTGCCTTCATTGGTGCCCAACGGGGTTTACCTCAACACCCTCTCGATGCAGAACAATATTATTGATGTAAATGGCAAGACCGAAGCCTATGGTCGGGTGGCCAGCATGATGCGGCGGATTGATGGTTCCGGCTGGCTGGGTCAGGCAAAGATAAGCACTATTTTTGCGGCTGATGTTGCGCCAGTGTCATTGAGCCAGTTTTCCATGATGTTCCTGATCGCCAACAATGCTGCGGCTGCAGGGAATGTGGCCAAGGAGCAACAATGAACCTTCAGCAACTCAACGAGTTGGATATCAATGACATAGCAAGCTGGCCAAAATGGGCAAAAGGGCTCTTCATTTTTTTCTGCTGCGTGTTGACCGGCGGCGCCATCTACTACTACGTGATTGCCAACTCACTGACCAGTTTGACTCAGGAAGCGGGGAAGGAGACCGAACTGAAAGCCCAGTTTGAAAGTAAGGCGATGCTGGCTGCCAACCTGGGGGCATACAAGGCGCAAATGGTTCAGCTTGAGCAACTGGTCGATACCCAGCTCAAGCAGTTGCCCAATACCCATGAGGTCGCCGGTCTGCTGGACGATATCAGCTTTATTGCTACCGACAACGGCTTGAAATTGAACCGGATCAACTGGGAACCCGAGGTCAAGCACGAGTTTTCAACCGAGCTACCAATGCGTATCGAAGTCGTGGGCACTTACCATGAAATTGGCAAGTTTACCGCTGACATGGCCGCTTTGCCCCGTATCGTCATCCTTGACTCCTTCACTCTGGGTCAGAGCAAGGATGAAGGGGAGCTGATTTCGATGTCGATGCTGGCCAAGACCTACAAGTACAACGGTAAAACAGTGGAGCCGAAACAATGAGACGCATCTGCTGGTTGTTGCCTGCCCTCTTGCTGGCGGCCTGTGGTGGCCAGGAGGACATGGATAGCTATGTCGCCCAGACCAAAGCAAGGCCGCCCATACCTATCGAGCCCTTGCCCGAGCTGAAGCCTTTTGCCCCCATGCACTACCAGCAACGCGAGTTGCGCAGCCCCTTCATGGTTCCTCAGCCTGAGGCGACGGTCGGAAGTACAAGTACTACCAAGGCCCAGCCGGATTGTGCTCAGACCCTGATCGATCGTGAGAAAGAGGTGCTGGAAAATTATTCGCTGGCCAGTCTGTCGATGCATGGTTCTTTGGGTAAGGCAGGTCAGTTGTGGGCCTTGATCAGCACCCCGGATGGCAAATCGATGCGGGTCGGGCTCAACCAGTATATGGGGCTTGATCAGGGCCGGGTCATCAAGATCACTGACACTGCCGTGGATTTGCTGGAAACCATTCCGGACGGGAAGGGGTGCTGGGTAACAAGAGAAACCCAGTTGGCAATGGCCAATATGCAAGAAAAACAATAATCAGGGACGAACAGCAATGAGAACAACAATAGAGAGTGTATCCAAAGTAGCTTTGCTGTTTTGCGCCAGCGCCCTCAGTCAGGCGTGGGCAGTGGCAACCCTGCAGGAGATCAAGGTCAATCCGCTGCTTGCTGATCAATTGCTGGTGGAGCTCAGTTTCAGTGAGCCGGTCACTGGCTTTACCGATCGTCTCTCTTATCAGCCCAATCAGCTGTTGTTGCATGTTCCCGGTGCGGTAGGGGCACTTAAAGTGAACCCGCTGCCGATCCAGCGCCTGGGGGTAGATAATATCAAGGTTGAGGGTAAGGGCGCAGGTCTGGATATCAAGATCGCACTCGATCAGCTTGCTCCCTATCAGGTGCAGCAACAGGGGAACAAATTACTGGTGTCATTGGGCGAGGGGGCCTCTTCCGGGCTCATCAATGGTGAGAGCGCGCTGATTGCACCCGTAACCTCGGCTACTCCTGTGCCAGCGCCCTCTGCGATGGTGGCCACACCCTCTACTTCGGCACTGCTCAATCCTCAGATCGTCGCCCGGTCGATGCCTGTTGCGCCCGTGACTACGCCGGTAGCAACACAGCCTGCCAGCAAGCCGGTGCTCAACAACTATCAAAGCAGTGGGGGTGGCGCCTATTTCAACTCGGTTACCGGTGTGGATTTTCGTCGTGGCAAGGATGGTCAGGGGGAGTTTCTGGTCACGCTGGATAACAGCTCGGCCGCCGTCGATGTGAGCAGCCGAGGCCAGACCGTACTGGCCAAGTTTCATGGCACTCGGGTACCGGATGGCTTGCTTAATCTGATCAACGTGCAGGATTTTGCAACGCCGGTCTCTCAGGTTGAAGTCTCCCGGCAGGGCAGTGATACCCTGTTTGAACTGTCGATCAATGGTCAGTTTGATTACCGTTACGATCAGGCGGACAAGCTCTTCATTATCGAGGTAAAAAAGCGGACGACGGCCACGGCATCCAAGCAGTATCAGGGCAAACCCATCTCATTGAACTTTCAGGATATTCCAGTCCGTACCGTATTGCAGCTTATTGCTGATTTCAACAACCTTAACTTGGTAACCACAGATTCGGTATCAGGCAATATTACCCTGCGTCTGGATGGGGTGCCGTGGGAGCAGGCGCTCGACATTATTTTGAAGGTGCGGGGTCTGGATAAGCGGCTGGATAACAACATCTTGCTGGTAGCGCCTGCAGAAGAGATCGCAACACGCGAGAAGCAACAGCTGGAGAGCCGAAATCAGGTTGCCGATTTGGCTCCGCTCTATACCGAGTATCTGCAGATAAACTATGCCAAGGCCTCGGAAGTGGCTGCCCTGCTCTCTTCCGAAAGTACCAAGTTGCTGTCACCCCGTGGTGCGGTGAGCGTGGACGAGCGAACCAACGTGCTGGTGGTCAAGGATACCGCCGATGTCATCAGCAGCATCAAACGGATGCTCGATATCCTCGATATTCCGGTCAAGCAGGTGGTGATCGAGGCGCGGATGGTGACCATTGACGACGGCTTTGATGAAGCGCTTGGGGTGCGGTGGGGAGTGACCAAAAACGATGGTCATGGCAACAGTACGTCCGGTTCCATCGAGGGGAATGATGGCTCTGGTAACAACAACGGCAGTTCTGCGATTAATCCTAGCCCTCGGCCATCAGCAGACGATCGGCTCAACGTCAACTTGCCGGTGACCAATGCGGCCGGTACTTTGGCCTTCCAGGTTGCCCGTTTGGCTGATGGCACCTTGCTGGATCTCGAGTTGTCGGCGCTGGAAAAAGAGAGCAAGGCCGAGATTATCGCCAGTCCGCGCGTGACCACTGCGAACCAGAAACCGGCATTGATCGAGCAGGGTACCGAGATCCCCTATGTGGAGTCATCTTCCAGTGGCGCTACCTCGGTTACCTTCAAGAAGGCGGTATTGAGCCTGAAGGTTACCCCGCAGATCACCCCTGACAATCGGGTGATTCTCGACCTGACCGTGACCCAGGATACCAAGGGTGAAACGGTACCGACCGGTACCGGTGATGCGGTTTCCATCAACGCCCAGTCCATCACCACTCAGGTGCTGGTGAACAATGGCGAGACCCTGGTGTTGGGCGGCATTTATCAGCAGACCATCAAGAGCGATGTAACCAAGGTGCCGCTGCTGGGTGACATTCCCGGATTGGGGGCCTTGTTCCGCAAGACCACCAGCGAGAACAAAAAGCGGGAATTGCTGATTTTCGTGACGCCCAAGATAGTCACCGACGCCTTCTGAATGCTTTACATGTGAGGGTAAAACACATATAACCTTACGCCCCAATGAGGCTGGGGCGTAAGGGCTGCGGTTGCCAGTCCCGATATCTATTGAGATAATCCCCCTCCTGATCCATCGCAAGATAAGGTTCATAGGTACCCCGATCCAGTATTCATCGGGGTCGTACAGTTTGTAATTACTAACGAAAAGACATGGCTGAGAAACGCAATATTTTCCTGATAGGTCCCATGGGTGCGGGCAAGAGCACCATAGGTAGACATCTGGCAGAACAACTGCATATGGAGTTTTTCGACTCAGATCATGAGATTGAGCGCCGCAGTGGTGCTGATATCGGCTGGGTGTTCGATGTTGAAGGCGAAGAAGGTTTCCGGATTCGCGAAGAGAAGGTGATCGGCGAATTGTCAGAGCAGCAGGGTATCGTGCTGGCGACGGGTGGCGGTGCCATCAAGAGTCGTGAAACCCGCAACAAGTTGTCTGCTCGTGGCATCGTGGTCTACCTCGAAACCACAATCGAAAAGCAGCTGGCGCGCACACAGCGAGACAAACGCCGCCCTCTGCTACAGACCGAAGAACCGGCACGCGAAGTGCTGGAACGTCTGGCACAAGAGCGCAATGCCCTGTATGAAGAGGTTGCCGACTTTGTTGTGCACACCGATGACCAGAGCGCAAAAATCGTTGCCAATCAAATTGTAAAGCTGATCGGTATGTAATCTAGAGGACGTCCATGGAACGGTTGAAGGTCGAACTGGGTGAACGCAGCTATCCCATCGAGATAGCTGCAGGGTTGTTGCAGCGCCCCGAGGCGCTGGTATCGACCATCAAGGGCAAGCGGGTGATGATAGTGACCAACACGGTCGTTGCTCCGCTTTATCTTGAACAGGTAACCGCTCTGCTGTCGGGTTTTCAGGTTGAACACCTGATCCTGCCTGACGGCGAGGCGTACAAGAACCTGGCGACCTTTGAGCAGATCATGTCTGCTCTGCTTGAAACCAACCATGGGCGCGATACGACACTGATCGCTCTGGGAGGCGGCGTGATCGGGGATGTGGTGGGCTTTGCGGCAGCAAGCTATCAACGTGGCATTCCTTTTATCCAGATCCCGACCACTCTGCTCTCCCAGGTTGACTCCTCTGTTGGCGGTAAAACCGCGGTCAACCACCCCCTCGGCAAGAACATGATTGGGGCTTTTTATCAGCCCAAACAAGTTGTTATCGATACCGAATGTCTGAGTACCTTGCCAGCCCGCGAATTTGCCGCAGGGATGGCCGAGGTGATCAAGTACGGCATCATTTGGGATGCTGATTTCTTCAGCTGGCTGGAGCAGAACATTATGCGTCTGCAACAGCTGGAACCTGCCGCGCTGGCCTACGCCATCAAACGCTGCTGCGAGATCAAAGCCGATGTGGTCGGTCAAGATGAGACCGAGCACGGCGTCCGTGCGCTGCTCAATCTGGGTCACACCTTTGGCCATGCCATCGAGGCCGAGCAGGGGTATGGTAACTGGCTGCATGGTGAAGCGGTATCCGCCGGCACCATGCTGGCTGCCTGGACTGCGCAGGCCCGTGGCGATATGAGCGAAGCGGACGTTGCGCGAGTGCGCGCTCTGCTGCTGGCCGCCAATTTGCCCATTCATGCGCCTGCCGAGATGGATTTCGCCGCCTTTATTCGCCATATGCGCCGTGACAAGAAGGTGCTGGAAGGCAAGCTGCGTCTGGTGTTGCCGGTTGGTATCGGCCATGCGCAGGTGGTGGGGGATGTGTCCGATGCCGAGTTGCTGGCGGTGATCGAGTCTGGTCGTGACGAATAAACTGCTAAAACTTCCTTCCCAGCGGCAGCTGGTTGACCGGCTGCTGCATCTGATTGAATTCAATCACCCTTTCATTTTTCTCTCCGGTAAACCCGGTTGTGGTCGCGGTACCCTGTGCGAATCCCTGCTCGGCGTGTTGCCGGAAAAAGTGCGGGTGGTAAGCCTGATTGGTACACCTGCCATGAAGATGGTGGATGTACGCCAGCTGTTGCTACCACAGGTGGTGGCGCGCCCGCTGTTCAATCCACAGGATGCGCTGGCGGAGAGCTTCTTTCGCATGCTGGAGGGGAGCAAGCCTGCCACCCTGTTGCTGCTGATAGAGCGGGCCGACCAGTTGCCGGCCGAATTGCTGGGAGAGTTGTGGGCGATCATCCGTCATAACGATACCCTGGCGGCGCCCCATCAACTGGCCATTATCGTCTCGGGCAGTGACGTCTGGTGTCGTACCCAACGACCGCAGCTCAAAGGGCGTGCCATGCCAGCCCTTGAGCTGGAGGTGCCGCCCCTGAGCCCGCCCGAGCAGCGCATCTTCTTGTATGAGAAAGCCAAAGAGCTCAAGATCCCGGCGACCCTCTTGCCCAAGCCGCAAGTGGAGGAGATCCTGAAAACGGCGAACGGACATCCGTCCACCATCATGCAGTTACTGGAGGATATCATGACCGACAGAAGGCCCAAGAAGCGTCAGGCGGAGTTGCCTGTCAAGAAGATTGCCACTGCTATCGCGCTGGTCGCTGGCGGCCTGCTGGCGCTGAGCTACCTGCTGCCTGCGCTGTTTGACAATGAAAGCAAACCGGCGCTGCAGGATCCGGCGCAGAACACGGCATTGCCGATCCCGGTAGCGGGAGGCGATCCCCTCACCGCTGGCGGTTCGAATACCGATGCCGCTGCACAAGGCGCGCAAAACAGCGATGCAGCCAGCAATCCCAATGGTGTTGTGAAAGATTGGCAGCCGGAGGCGAAAGTGTTGCCCAAGTCGGTGGAGAGCGAAACTGTGACCACCGAATCAACCAATTACGAAGGGCGCCGGGTGGTGATCTCTGACGAGGTCGTGCAAAAGCTGATGACCGAACCCAAGGTGAGCGGCGCACTGCCTACTGATGTGGTGGACGAGCTGACCGGCAAGAACCCGAGTGGCACAGCCCCCAGTGGTGCAATCGCAACCACGGCGCCAGCCAGTACCGCCAAAGCACTGAATCCGGCGACAACCGCAACGCCTGCCACCACCACCAAAACCGCCAACAGCGAGCCGGTCGCCGCGCCAGCACCCAAGGTGGCCCTGACACCGGTCGCCACCTTGAACAAGAAGCCGCGCAACCACTACAGCGTTCAGCTGATGGGGGCGAGCAACACCAAGGCGGTGGATCAATTTGTTGCCGAGCATGGTTTGGCGGGTAAGGTCTGGGTCTATCAGACCAAATTCCGTGGCAGCCCCTGGTATGTGGTGCTGCAAGGGGATTATGCCGGTCTGACCCAGGCCAAGAGTGCCATTCGCAAGCTTCCGCCAGCCTTGCTGAAAGGCCAGCCCTGGCCCAAGTCGTTTGCACAGGTACAAAAAGAGCTGAAGCAATAGCCTTGATACCGGATAAGGGGGTAGAATCGTCCCCCTTTTTGGGTCTTGCCTTCTTACACACCGGATTTCCATGAAAAAAACACGCGCTTTTTTAAAATGGGCCGGGGGAAAATACTCCCTGGTTGAAGAGATTGCCGAGCGCCTGCCGGCCGGGCGTGTGTTGCTGGAGCCCTTCGTCGGGGCGGGGTCAGTGTTTCTCAACACCGACTACGACGCGTATGTGCTCAACGACATCAATCCGGATCTGATCTGCCTGTACAACCACCTCAAGCTGACGCCGGACAGTTTCATTGCCGAGGCGCGCAAGCTGTTTGTGGCAGAGCACAACCACAAGGCGGCCTATTACCGGCTGCGTACCCAGTTCAATCAGACCGAGACCACCTTCGAGCGGGCACTCTTGTTCCTGTTTCTCAACCGTCACGGTTTCAACGGACTGTGCCGCTACAACAAGAAGGGCGGCTTCAACGTGCCGTTCGGTTCCTACAAGAAACCCTATTTCCCGGAAAAAGAACTGTGGGTCTTTGCCGAAAAGGCGCAGAAGGCGACCTTTATCTGCGAGAGCTACGCCGATGCAATCAAGCGTGCCGAAGAGGATTGGGTTATCTATTGTGATCCACCCTATGCGCCGCTCTCCACTACGGCGAGCTTCACCACCTATGCCTCCGGCGGGTTTACCCTGGATGATCAGGCGATCCTGGCGCGACTGGCCCGTCACACAGCCGCTCACAAAGGGGTGCCGGTGCTGATCAGCAACCACGATATTGAGCTGACTCGTGAGCTTTATCGCGGTGCCCGCCTCGACGAAATCTTGGTCAAGCGCACCATCAGTCGCAACGGCGGCACCCGCAACAAGGTGGCCGAATTGTTGGCGCTCTATCCGCCCGGAATCGAACCGGAGCAGGGCTACTATCCCAGCGACAGTGAACTACTGCCACTGACGTAACAGACCATGCGGCGCCCAGGGGCGCCGTTTTTTTATGGGCGCGCCTGGGCCCGTGCCGATGCCGCAAAACCCGGGTGGTTGGGGGAGGGGAGGCGATTGCCCCATTTACCCCGCATTCGAGTCGTTTTCGCCCGCCTTTTACGTTAAAATTGCGCCGCTTTTTCTCCCTGGCTGCCAATGGATGATGCTGATGAAAGACTTTCTGATTGCCCCCTCGATCCTCTCTGCCGATTTTGCCCGTCTGGGTGACGATGTAGCCAAGGTACTGGCTGCCGGTGCCGACGTGGTTCACTTCGACGTGATGGACAACCACTATGTCCCCAACCTGACCATTGGCCCCATGGTCTGTCAGGCGCTGCGTGACTACGGTATCGAGGCCCCCATCGACGTGCACCTGATGGTCAAGCCGGTGGATCGCATCATTCCTGATTTTGCCAAGGCCGGTGCTTCCCTCATCACCTTCCATCCGGAAGCCTCTGATCACGTTGATCGCTCTTTGGGCCTCATCAAGGAGATGGGCTGCCAGGCGGGTCTGGTGCTGAATCCGGCTACCTCGCTCTCCTGCCTCGAATATGTGATGGACAAGCTGGATGTGATCCTGCTGATGTCGGTCAATCCTGGCTTCGGTGGTCAGAGCTTCATCCCCGGTACCCTCGACAAGTTGCGTCAGGTGCGTCGTCTGATCGACGAGAGCGGTCGCGATATCCGCCTCGAGATCGATGGCGGGGTGAAGGTCGACAACATTCGCGAGATCGCCGAAGCGGGCGCCGACATGTTTGTCGCCGGCTCGGCCATTTTCAGCCAGCCTGACTACAAGGCGGTGATCGACAAGATGCGTGCGGAGCTGGCTCATGTCACACGCTGAGCGCGCATTTGATTTGGTGCTGTTCGATCTGGACGGCACTCTCATTGACAGCGCCGCCCAGCTGGCGCTGGCGGTCAATCTGACTCTGGCTGATCTGGGTCTGGAGCAAGCTGATGAAGCGGTGATCCGTACCTGGGTCGGCAACGGTGCCGACAAGCTGATCCAGCGGGCGCTCGCCTATCGCGAGGCCGATCCCGAGCTGTTTGCCAAGGCCAGACCGATTTTTTTCCAGCACTACAACGCCTGCCTGCTGCAAGGGCTGGCGATGTATGAAGGGGTGGTGCAGAGTCTGCGTCGCCTGCAAAGCCTGGGCTACAAGAAGGCGATCGTCACCAACAAGCCGAGCGATTTCGTGGCCCCTATCCTCGATGCCCTTGGCATCAGCGATTGTTTCGAACTCTGGCTTGGTGGCAACTGCGTGCCGGTCAAGAAGCCGAGCCCGGAGCCCTTGCTGCACGCTTGCCAGGAGTTGGGGGTGAGCCCGGCTCGCACCCTGATGGTGGGCGACTCAGAAAATGACGTGCTGGCGGCCAAGGCGGCTGGCATGAAGGTGGTGGGTCTTACATACGGCTACAACTATGGCCGCCCCATCGCAGACTCCCATCCAGACTGGGTATTCGAGCAGTTTGCCCAGCTCGATGCACTTTTGGTCTAATAGCGCAGCTGGGCTGGCTGAATAACAAGGATTAACACTCTCATGACTAAACCAATCGTATTGAGCGGAGCGCAACCCTCCGGTCAACTGACCATCGGCAACTACATGGGGGCCCTGCGTCAGTGGGTCAACATGCAGGATGAGTACGACTGCCTCTACTGCATCGTCGACCTGCACGCCATCACCACTCGCCAGGACCCGGCTGCCCTGCGCAAGGCTTGTCTGGATGCGGCCGCCCTCTATCTGGCGGTCGGTATCGATCCCAAGAAGAGCACCGTCTTCATCCAGTCTCACGTGCCGCAGCACGCCGAGCTGGGCTGGATCCTCAACTGCTACACCCAGATGGGTGAGCTGTCGCGCATGACCCAGTTCAAGGACAAGTCCGCCCGTTTCGAGAACAACGTCAACGTCGGCCTGTTCGGTTATCCGGTGTTGATGGCCGCTGATATTCTGCTCTATCAGGCCAATCAGGTGCCGGTCGGCAACGACCAGAAGCAGCATCTGGAGCTGACCCGCGACATCTGCACCCGTTTCAACAACCTCTATGGTGAGGTGTTCACCATGCCGGAGCCCTTCATTCCGACCGAAGGGGCACGGGTGATGAGCCTGCAGGATCCGACCAAGAAGATGTCCAAGTCGGATGACAACGAAGCCAACTTCATCGGCCTGCTGGAAGATCCCAAGCAGATCGTCAAGAAGATCAAGCGTGCGGTGACCGACTCCGACGAGCCGGCGGTGGTGCGTTTCGACCCGGAAAACAAACCGGGTGTCTCCAACCTGCTGACCCTGATGTCCGGCGTCACCGGTCGTTCCATCCCCGAGCTGGAGCAGCACTTCGAAGGCAAGATGTACGGTCACCTCAAGACCGAAACCGCCGAAGCCGTGGTTGCGCTGTTGGAACCGATCCAGGCCCGTTTCCACGAGTTGCGTCAGGATGAGGCCCATCTGATCGCGATTCTGGCAGAAGGCGCACAAAAGGCGCGCGAAAGAGCTGAAAAAACCCTGACCAGCGTATATGATGTAGTCGGCTTCGTTCCTCGAGCCTGACATACTGGGAAGGTGTAGTAGAAGAGAGCTGGGTATTTGCCTGGCTTTCTTTATTTTCCGCCTAGCTATTTTGTTTAATTTCTTTATTTCAACCTGGGTAATATCCCCAAGAGAAAGCATGCCTGTTCAACCAACTATTTCTGCTGAAGAGCTGAGTGACAAAGGTCACTGGCTACGTAAATTTCGCAAGGCGAAAAACCTCAATACCCTGCAGTTGATGGTCTCCAATGCCATCGACAAGCACCATAAAACCCCTGCCGTTGCTGCCGCCATCTATCTGGCCGAGTGTCAGCGTGAACGGGAAATGGAACAGGGTCGTTATCTCGATCGTTAATTCTCCGCTGTTGGTTATCTCATGTTGTTGTTGATCGATAACTACGACTCTTTTACCTGGAACCTGGTGCAATATTTCGGCGCCCTAGGACAAGAGGTTGTGGTCAAGCGCAATGATGAACTGACGCTCGATGCCATAGCGCAGCTCTCCCCCCGTTTTCTGGTGATCTCTCCCGGTCCCTGTACGCCCAATGAGGCGGGGATCTCTCTCGATGCCATCAGCCACTTTGCTGGCAAGCTGCCCATTCTCGGCGTCTGTCTCGGTCATCAGTCGCTGGCGCAGGCCTTCGGTGCCCGCGTAGTCCGTGCCCGTCAGGTAATGCACGGCAAAACCTCGTTCATCCGCCATCGCCATGAGGGGGTGTTCAAGGGGCTCAACAACCCGTTGAGGGTGACCCGCTACCACTCCTTGGTGGTGGAGCGCGACACGCTGCCTGACTGCTTCGAGATCACCGCCTGGAGCGAGCATGCCGATGGCTTGTTTGACGAGATCATGGGGCTGCGCCACAAGACGTTCCCCATCGAGGGTGTTCAGTTCCATCCGGAGAGTATTTTGAGCGAGCAGGGCCATCAGTTGCTGGCCAACTTTCTGGCGCGTTCATAAAAAGTTGTGATCGCCTTCTCAAGTTCGAGAGAAGGCAAAAAAAATTTCCCTGACACTTTATTCACCCCCTCTCCTGCCCAAATTATCTCTTGCCAAGGCCCCCTGAGTCGTTATGCAATGCGGTTGCCTAAAATCTCAATGGCAATCGAACATTGTTCCTCATAGGCCGTCTTGTTACAGACTTTTTACTTTATTTCTGTGATAATCCCGTCACGTTTACACGGATTTAACTTTTGGGCGGTGGATTATTCTGTCGCCGAATCGAAGGAGAGCTATATGTCAGAGTTGTTGGCAGTGACACGTGAAGTGTTTGATGAAGTGATGGTTCCCAACTATGCACCCGCCAAGATCATCCCGGTGCGTGGTGAAGGGTCACGTGTCTGGGATCAGGAAGGGCGCGAGTATGTCGACTTCGCCGGTGGTATCGCCGTCAACGGTTTGGGTCACTGTCACCCCAAGCTGGTCGAGGCCCTGAAAACCCAGGGTGAGAAGCTGTGGCACCTCTCCAACGTGATGACCAACGAGCCGGCCCTGCGTCTGGCCAAGAAGCTGGTCGCCGCCACCTTCGCCGACAAGGTCTACTTCTGCAACTCCGGCGCCGAAGCGAACGAAGCCGCCCTCAAGCTGGCTCGCCGCTACGCCATCGAGAAATTTGGTGAGCAGAAGACCCAGATCATCGCCTTCAATCAGGGCTTCCACGGTCGTACCTTCTTTACCGTCAGCGTCGGTGGCCAGGCGGCCTACTCCGATGGCTTCGGTCCCAAGCCCGGCGACATTACCCACGTACCCTACAACGATCTGGCCGCACTGGCCGAGGTGATCGCCGACAACACCTGCGCCGTGGTGATGGAGCCGCTGCAGGGGGAGGGTGGCATCATTCGTCCTACCGACGAGTTTGCCAAAGGGGTACGCGCGCTGTGCGACAAACACAATGCCCTGCTGATCTATGACGAAGTGCAGTCAGGGGTCGGCCGTACCGGTGATCTCTATGCCTATATGGGTCTCGGCGTTACGCCGGACATCCTCACCAGCGCCAAGGCTCTGGGGGGCGGTTTCCCCATCGGCGCCATGCTGACCACCGACGAGATTGCGGCTTACCTGAAAGTGGGCACTCACGGCTCTACCTACGGCGGCAACCCGCTGGCTTGTGCGGTAGCCGAAGCGGTGATCGATGTGATCAACACCCCCGAGGTGCTGGCGGGCATCAAGCAGCGCGAGCAGCTGTTCCGCGATGGTCTTGAAGCCATCAATGCCAAATACCACTGCTTCAGCGAGATCCGCGGCAAGGGTCTGTTGCTGGGTGCCGCCCTGAGCGATGCCTACAAGGGACGCTCGCGCGACTTCCTGCTGGCCTCTATCGATCAGGGGCTGATGGCACTGGTGGCTGGTACCAACGTGGTTCGTTTTGCCCCTTCACTGGTGATCCCGGAAGCGGACATCAAGGAAGGGTTGGCCCGCTTCGAGAAGGCGGTTGCCCAGGTGGTTAACGCCTGATTCCAAATTGAGGTGGGGAGCTCTCCCGGCAGGAGCCGGGACCCCACCTGTCGTCAATGAAAGGGAGTTGTCATTTATGTTGGTTATCCGTCCCATCGAGCAAAAAGATTTTGCCGGGCTCAAGACCTGCGCCATCGAGTCCGGCACCGGCATGACCTCGTTGCCCGTCAACGATGAGCTGCTGCAGCGCAAGATTGACGCCTCTACCCAGACTTTTTCCGACAAGCCCGCCGGCAAGGGGGACTGCCTCTACTTCTTCGTGGCTGAGGATCTGGAGACCGGCGAGATGGTCGGCACCTGTGCCATCGATGCTGCGGTTGGCCTCTCCCAGCCATTTTACAACTACCACATCGGCAAGGTGGTGCACTCTTCTCCCAAGCTCGGCATCTACAACGTCGTTGAAACCCTGACCCTCTCCAACGACTACACCGGCAACTCCGAGCTTTGCACCCTGTTTTTGCGCGAATGTGCCCGCGAGGGGCTCAACGGCCGCCTGCTTTCCAAGCACCGCTTCCTGTTTATGGCCGAGCACCCCGAGCTGTTTGACGAGACCGTCTTCGCCGAGATGCGCGGCGTCTCCGATGCCAACGGTCACAGCCCCTTCTACGAGTGGCTGCAAACCCACTTCTTCTCGATGGATTTTCCTACCGTCGACTATCTGACCGGCATCGGCAAGAAGCGCTTTATCGCCGAACTGATGCCCAAGTACCCCATCTACGTCAATTTGCTGAGCAAAGAGGCGCGGGCCGTTATCGGTCAGACCCACGAGAAGACCCGTCCCGCCATCAAGATGCTGCAGGACGAGGGCTTTGTGAACCGTGGCTACGTCGATATTTTCGATGCGGGCCCCACCGTCGAGTGCGACGTGAAGAATATTCGCAGCGTGCGCCGCAGCAAGAAGCTGCGGGTGCTGGTGGGCGAGCCCATTGGTGGCAAGACCCACCTTATCTGCAACAGCCGTTTCGAACATTACCGCGCCTGCTACGGCAATATCCGGGTCGATCTCGACAAGCACGAAGCCATCATTCCGCCCAAGATGGCGGCGGCACTCAAGGTGCAGGATGGCGACATGGTGCGGGTGGTCGACCTCGACTGAGGCAAACAGGACAAGCAAACCGATTATCAGACAGGCAGCCGAGGCTGCCTGCCAGCGACAGGGAGTGAATGGATGAGCCAGTTAGTGCAATTTATCGACGGTCAGTGGCTTGCCGGTGAAGGCAAGCCGTTCGAGTCAACCGATCCGGCCAAGAACGAGGTGATCTGGCAGGGGGCTGCCGCCAGTGCGGCGCAGGTGGATGCCGCCGTCAAGGCCGCCCGTGCCGCCTTCTACCACTGGGCGGACATGAGCCTTGAGGATCGTCTGGCCATAGTGCGTCGTTATGCCGACCTGCTTGGCGAGCAGAAAGAGGCGCTGGCCCTGACCATCGCCCGCGAAACCGGCAAACCGCTGTGGGAGACCCGCACCGAAGTGGCCGCCATGCAGGGCAAGATTGCCATCTCCATCCGTGCGCACGACGAGCGCACCGGCACCGTTGAAAATGCCATGCCGGGCGCCAAGGCGTTTGTCCGTCACAAGCCCCACGGCGTGGTGGCGGTGTTCGGCCCCTACAACTTCCCGGGCCATCTGCCCAACGGCCATATAGTCCCGGCGCTGATTGCGGGTAACGCCGTGGTGTTCAAACCCTCCGAGCTGACACCCATGGTGGCCGAGGCCATGGTCAAGGTGTGGCAGCAGGCCGGATTGCCCAAGGGAGTGCTCAATCTGGTGCAAGGGGAGGTCGAGACTGGCAAGGCGCTGGCGGGCAACCCCGATATCGACGGCCTCTTCTTCACCGGCTCCTCCCGCACCGGCCATTTCCTCCATCAGCAGTTTGCCGGTCAGCCGGGAAAAATTTTGGCGCTGGAGATGGGCGGCAACAACCCGCTGATTGTGAAAGATGTGAGCGACATCGACGGCGCCGTCCATGCCATCATCCAGTCGGCGTTCATCACTTCCGGTCAGCGCTGCACCTGCTCCCGCCGTCTGTTTGTCGAGCGCGGCGAGCGGGGCGATGCCCTGGTCAAGCGACTGGTCGAGGTGGTCGGCAAGATCAAGGTCGGCCTCTACGACGCCGCCGAACAGCCGTTTATGGGGGCGATGATCAGCGAGAAAGCGGCGATTGGCATGGTCGAAGCACAAGCCAACCTGCAACAGCTGGGCGGCGAGAGCCTGCAGGTGCTTGAGCACCTGAAAGCGGGCACCGGCTTTGTCTCCCCGGGCATCATCGATGTCACTGCGATCAGCGCGCTGCCGGACGAAGAGTACTTCGGCCCGCTGCTGCAGTTGATCCGTTATGACGATTTCGATGTGGCCATCGATCTGGCCAATGCCACTCGCTACGGCCTCTCGGCCGGTCTGTTGGGTGACAAGGAGGCGGACTGGAATCACTTCTTCAAGCGGATCCGCGCCGGCATCGTCAACTGGAACAAGCCCATTACCGGTGCTTCCAGTGCCGCGCCGTTTGGCGGCATCGGGGCTTCCGGCAACCACAGGGCGAGCGCCTACTACGCCGCTGACTACTGTGCCTATCCGGTTGCCTCCGTGGAAGACAGCAAGGCGGCTATGCCTGAGCAGCTCTCGCCGGGCCTCTTCTTCTAAACAGATAACTACAAGGGGCACCCGTCGGGGCCCCGTTTCGTACCCGCAATCAAAGGAAAGAGAGATGCAAAAGGATATCGACACCCTGTTCAGCCATCTGTGGGACAACTACATCAAGGTGACCCCGAGTGCCCTCAAGGTGCACACCCTGCTGGGTGGCGGCGAGCCCATCGTCAACGATCACGTGGCGTTTCGTACCTACAACCTGCCCAAGCTGGGGCTGGAGAAGCTGGCTGCCCACTTTCTCGCGCTCGGTTACGAGCAGAAGGGCGAGTACGTCTTCAAGGCCAAGAAGCTCTACGCCAAGCACTTCGAGCATCAGGATCCGGACGCTCCCAAGGTGTTTATCAGCGAGCTGAAGGTGGAAGAGCTCTCTCCAGCTGCCCAAGCCATCATCCACAAGCTGGCCGATCAGGTGCCCGATCATCTGACCGATACCCCGGCATTTCTCTACACCGGTGCCCCCTGGCAGGTCTCCTATGCCGATTATCAGACCCTGCTGGCGGAGAGCGAGTACGCGGCATGGATGGCAGCATGGGGCTATCGTGCCAACCACTTCACGGTCAATATCAACAAGTTGAAGGATTTCGACACCATCCATCAGGTCAATGCGGCACTGAAGGTGGCGGGTTTCGTGCTCAACAGCGTGGGTGGCGAGGTGAAAGGGGACCCGCAGGTGATGCTGGAGCAATCCTCCACCATGGCCGACAAAGCAGAGGTGCCGTTCAGCGATGGGGTGCGTACCATCCCGAGCTGCTTCTACGAGTTTGCTCTGCGCTATCCGCAGGCCGACGGCGTACTCTATCCGGGCTTTGTCGAGGCCTCGGCGGACAAGATCTTCGAATCGACGAATGCCATGTAACGGGAGCCACCCTGTTTCAGTCGCAACGCCTCCTTTGTGGAGGCGTTTTGTTTGGCGCAGAGTGACGGTATCGGG